>NZ_AJZR01000032.1:0-97008 GCF_000271925.1 Capnocytophaga sp. oral taxon 412 str. F0487
AACTTCGGCGCTTCACAATGAGAGACTAAATCAAAGTAAAAAGTCTCGGAATTGCCGTTGTTTTTAAAGTACGACTGTTCGTTAGGGTTATTGGGGTTATTTGTAAAAGCTCGTACCTGCCATACGTAGCGCTTGTTTTCCAACAGTATAGGCATCATATTAGTGTATGCCAAAGCTGGTGAAAAGGTTTTAGTTTGGTACACCAATCGTCCCGTCATAAACGCCTCTTCTGGCACCAATGCCGAGTCCCATACTTCTTTGAGGGTGAACTCATACTGCATAAAGGGGGCTACATCGCGAGGCATCCATTGGAAAACAATATGCTGAAAAGCGTTCTTTTTGGTAAGCACTTCGCCTTTTTGAGGCATCGTAAGCACAGGGGGTGAGTAGCGGCGCACTTGTATCATCGCGCGTCCTTTATTGGACACGGGGCGTCCAGTAGCTACATCGTAAAGCGACAAGCCAATAAAATAAGTACCCTCAGGAAGTAGTCCGTTATAAGTCGCCTCATTAATACCGTAGAGGTTTTCGTAGTGCAGTAGGGTTTTGAAATCTATATTGGTAAGTGTGCGTCGTACACCTGGGGAGAGGTTTACCAAATAGGGGGTAATATAGTCGGGTGTTTGGGCAATGACTTGTCCTTGGAAGTCCTCTAACGAGAAGCGAAGCACAAAGGGGCGTCCGCCGGTAGAGAGGTCTTTAAGCAGAAAGTGTGCTTGTATCTTCTGTTCAAAGGTGTCGGCATACCCTCTCAGACTCTGTGGATAAGGCGGAGTGACAAACACTTGCACGTCCACAGGGTACTGCTGACCTTGCAGAGTGAAACTCAGCAAGGTGCAGAAAAAGAGTATGTAACGACGTAAGAACACAGTAATTATGAATTGTTAATTATTAATTGTTTTGACTTCTATTTTTTCAGTAGGGGTAGGTGAATTGTCTTTTAATATGACTTTAAAAAGGTAGAGATAAGTGTTATCAGGTTGTATGTCGGAATCTTCAACCGAGGTAACAGGCGTAGTAAAACTTCGCCACAACATAGGTTTATCTCCATTGATAGCTTTGTAAATTATCATTTCATTAAAGCCATCTTTTATAGGTAACCACTGCAAAGTAACTTTTCCTTTTTTAACACGACTTTGAAGTCCTCGTAATACTCTATCATCGGTTTTAGGTTTGTGATTGATTTGTATTATAGGGGAGTAGTCGGAAAAATTATTGCTATCGTCTTTTGCACGTACGGTATACTCATAAACTCCTGATATATTAGGAGGAACAGTATAAGTATAGAATTCTTTTTTGCTATTATTTTCAGAGTGAATGAGTTTCCAATCGGTAACTCCCTTTTCTCTTCGGTAGAGCAAATATTGGGTTACATCGTCACTAAAGCTCTTACGCCAAGTAAGTTTCCACCCACTTTTGTCATCAGTATACTCAGTGAAAATAGGGGTGGTAGGAGGAACTTTATCGGGTTTGGTGAGTTCTAACAATACGGAGGGAGCAGATTCATTCTTACGAAAATCGATAGCAGTTACCCAATAATACACTTTAGCGTTTAAACTTTTGAGAACTACGGTATCTTTTAGGGAGGTATCAGTGATATGAGAGCCTGTGATACGCATCATCTCTTCACCTTTTTGGGTACCTCTAAATACGTAATACCCCATTAGGTCAGCATCTGTATTGGCTTTCCATTGCAAAGTTACGACCCCTAAAGTATCTATAGTCCCAGTGAGTTGTTGTACTCTTTCAGGAGGGGTTTCGTCATCGGGCTGCACTAACATCGCGAATGAATCGAAAGTAGTACCATTTTTGGCATACGTACGCACTTTGTAGTAATTAGAGGGCATTGTAGGGGTTATAAGTATTTGTCTATCACTTACAGCAATAGGAGTTTTTATCTCTTTATAAGCCTTGTCGTCAGGCGAGTGCAAGAGAGAAAAGTGTGTAATCTCATTCTCGTTTTCCTTAGAGAAATCCCAACGCAATCGGTATTGTTTTTCATCTATAGGAACTACCTCAGTAAGTTGTGCTATTTGAGTAATAGCCTTAATACCCTTGCCTTTTATCTCTTGAGAATACGGACTATAAGTTCCAAAGATTGTTTTTCCTTTTAGGCGATAGCGGTATTCCTTATCATTTTGAGCTAATGAATCTACATAAATCATCGCTGTGGAACGACTATTCTGATTCATATTTACCACGGGGTGTTCAGTTATTGGAGCAAAAGGAGCGTCGCCTTCTGCCTTTTCAATAAAGTAATAACTATAGAGTTGGCTAAGGGTTTGATAGTCCCACGTGAGAGTTACTTTCCTATCTTCAAAATGTCCTCTAAAACCGAAAGGAGCTGGTAATTCTTGAAAATCTTTGAGCCCTGCTACTACCCCTCCTTCTTTTACACTAAGCTTATCATTAGGTAATAGCTTTACTTTATAAAGGTAATTTTCATTGGGTAATACCTCATTGTCTACATATCCCCACCCTGCAAAGCAAGCTACTGAGAAGTCTAAATCGGCTGCCATTAGAGCAAAAGAAAAACGGTCATCTATTTCGCGCACTTTATTAGCAATGCCTTCTATAGGGTTTTGGTTATTAGAAATCTCAGTTTCAAAAGTTTCACCATAAATAGCTTGTGCTACAATAGCTGCATTATCGTTCTTTTCTACCCATTCTTGCCACTTTTCTAACGGAGGGGTTTTGAAGGTGCCTAACACTTTGGTTTCGGGGGTAGCGAGCACTTTACCATTGCGAAGATATGTAGTCCGTTCCAACTGAAAACCTATATTATTGGCTTTCTGCCACGCTACAGGAGCATCTACTGCCCAACGTAAGGCAATGCTGTTTTTTCGTACCTCCTTACTCATTTGCAAAGAAGGATTTTCTTGTGAAAAGGCAAGAAAAGTAATGCTATATATAACTATAAATAAAACTCGTTTCATTTTCTCTTAAAACTTATATTTGTAAGGTGTTTCGGAAGTAATCTTCCCGTCAGGCAATCGGTATTTTAACACTGCTTTGTAGTTCTTAGTAGGAAGCACAGGAAAATAGAGCTCCATAAACTCATTATACAAAGGATTTTTAGCCAGTTCATTTAAATGATTGGCAAAGTAATAATGCTGGGCATCCCAGTCTCTTTGATAATACATAAACACATCATATCGATAAGGGAATACCCGTTTTACATCGTAACTACTCCATTTAAGTTCCTCAGGATAGAACGGAAAAACAGTGATAGCCTCTTTAGGAGGATAGCCTACGGTGTTAGTATGTCTGCTAAACCAGGGTTGTCCTTGAGAGTTATTGTATAAATATTTAGTAAATAAAGCGTCAAACTTATCGTCTAATACAGCTTCAGCTTTTATGAGAGGAATTCCTGAATAAGTAGTTCCTATGAGTTCAGCTTCTTCAAAAGGTTCATCAGTATTCATATCGTTCTGTAGCAAGGCAACTGCCGAGTTGTATTTTATCCATAAGTGCTCAATTTTGAATTTTTTCATCTTGTCGCTCAGGCGCTCGTATTTACTAGTGTTAAATTGGTACGACAAACGTTCAAAGCCTCCTCTATCCACATTGGCTTGTGCTTTCTTGTTTTCAAAGGTGTAAGAAGTTTCATCTTCTCCTTTGTCAAAATCACCTTCTGAAACTTTAATGTTATTTTTCTTCTGCTGTGTTTTACCTGTGGCACTTACTTTTGCCCCTTGCTTACTATAGCTCACAATAGAAAGCCCATATTTAGTAGCTTTCGAGAGTTTAGGCATTGTAAAGGAAACTTTATTCTCTGCTTTTAAGTAAGTCGGGTTGAGCTCAAGAGTTTTTCCTCCTCCTTCGGGCTCTATAAACAAGCGGGTATTCCAATGCGCATCCTCAAACAAATAAGACTGTCCTTGCTTTAACTGCACAAAGCCCTCATTACTTTCTCCTATGAAATAATTCTTTTGGTCTAACACAGGATAAGCGTATTTTATATTCTTATTAGGGATATACTCAGGTGCTTCGCCTGTAGTAAAGGTTCGCTCTTCAGTTTCTACGGCTTTTTTACCATCTACCATCACAGTCTGGTAACTTCCTCCTTTAAGTTCTTTAAAGCTTACACTTACTACTGCTTTTAGTTTTTGATGAGAAGGAAGCACCTCTATTGGGGTAAAGTTGAGTTCATCCTGACTCTTCCCATAAGTTAGTTTTCCTTCTATGGTATTCCCTTGTGCATCGAGTACTTCAAATTTTTCTAAGTTCACGATATACGTATGGTCGCGGTCATCTTCGGGAATTACAATAGGTTTCTCTAATTCTAAGTTGAAAGTAGCTTGAGGCGATAGGAAGACATCTACCCCTTCACTACGGTCAGAAGGGGATACGTCCGAGATAATTTTCATACCTCCTAACACTTGATCGTTTGCCAATTCACATTGTTCTCCAAATTCCATTTTCAAACGGAAACGTCCTTTTACTAATCCTCCTAGTACGTTGTAGTAGCCTCCTAAATAACCTCGTGCCCAGAAAGGATTAGGTCCCGACCCTTGTAGTAAAGCCGCTACTCCAGCACTCAGTATTGGGATGCGTTTGCGAATAAAGAACAGTTTTATTTTAATACCTAACTCCCCTTGTAAGTAAACATACGTTTGTCCGTTAGCATACCATCCGTTGATTCCTAGTTCTCCGCTTCTGCCCTTGCAATGGGCATTGCCGTAATTCTTTAACATTAAGTCTGAACCAAAGCCTGCTGCAAAACTCGCATAGAGGAAACCTACATCAAATTTAGTATCGAAGTCCAAATGCGCTCCAAAAGCAAACCCTTTGCCTTCTTTTATCTGGTTAAGACTCTTCATATAACCGATCTCGTCAGGATTGAGTTTTAGTATTTCGGCTACCTTCGCAGGAGGCTGAGGTGCTTCGCCTATTTTAGTACCCACCATAAAGTAGGTTTGCGCTTTGATATTTAGGAAATCACCAAAACCCACTTGTAATCCCATCATCTCACGAGTAGTCCCCAAGTGATAATACCAATCTTGTGGGTCTATATGCAATACTGCACGTCCTGCCAATCCACTATTGCCAGTCCCTCGTATTACTCCACCTGCTACATTCACGTATACTTCCATATTAGAGTGATAGGCTTTTTGGACAAAGTCGTAACTCACATTTAGCTGTGCAAAGATAGGTGCTTTTTTGCTTTCATTGCTTTTATCTATGGTGAAATCATCAGGGATATCTGCTTTCCCTGAGTTATCTAAATATTTGTATTTCTCATTTTTAGCCAACTCTTCCATTTTTACCACTTTCTGCACATTGTCAGCAAAGCCTTTTTGTACAGTAGCAAATGGATTGGATAGCTTATCTTGTAAAGCGTACATTACCGTTGCATTGCCATAAAAACCAATTTTCGAGAGACCTCCTCCTTTATAGGTTTGAATGTCTAACAAGGCTATAAAGGAAATCACTCTTTTGTCCTGAAAAGCTCCTAATACTCCTGCTTTGAGTCCTAACCCTATCTTTTCATCGGGAACTAACGAAAAGGCTTCTAATGCCTCTTTATCTTTAGGATTCCCCAAAGGACGCATTTGGTAATACGCTCCTCCTATAAATCCTGTTATTTTTACGTATTGGGTGTTGATATTTAGTCCGTCTACCATAGCTTCAAAGCCCCAATAGCGGAAGTCTTTACTACCAAATACAGCGTTAGCATTAACATCTACATCTAAAGATGTAATCTTAGTTGAAAGTTTTGCCTTAAACCCATTGCCGTACACTGGGTCGTTCTTCATTAGGTTTAACTCTCCACTTACTTTAGCTACTACTATATCTACATCCTCCAATTTGAGTCGGTTGATTTCAAATTTGTCGTAACTCCAGTGTTCATCGGTATTTTTAGCGTAGATATTAAAATCACCTTCGGCTGAAAACTTATCTTTTTGTAAGCCCACCCGTATACCGAAATGTAATTGGGCTCGTTCTTCTCTGAAAGCTACACTTACATCTTTGATACTCACAGGAAAACCTGCTATTTTCTGCTCTCCTTCACAGCCAAAATACTCAGCTGATATGTAAGGTGCTTGTGTTTGTAAGGTGAATTTTTGGAAGTTAATACCTTCTAATCTGTAAAGGTTTTTATCGCTCTTAGGAGCTTCTAAAACCATCGAGCCATCAAGTACTACTTTAGGAAGAAATTCTTTATTTTTTACTTGCAATTCAACATAAGAAGAAGGGAGAATTACAGCCTTTGCTTTCCACATATCAAAGGAAATAGAGTCCAACGACGAAACGCGAAGCATATAGTTATCTTCAGAAAAACTACCGTCAAAATGAATCCCGCGTGAATCGTCTTTCTCTATCGGAATCCGAAAAGCCCCTGAGAGAGCCCCTCCTTTGAGTTTAGAAGCTACAAAATCAGCTTGTATATGGTGTATGGCATATTTCCAACCTTTCTTTTTATCCTCTGACGTACGTCCTTCTTTAAAGCTAATGATATTGTCTGCCGATAAGCTCCCCGAAAAACCATAAGCGTCCAAAAGGAAGTTAGTCGCCTTTAAACTTACTCTCCCCTCCGTTTTTTTGAACTCTTCAGGCAAGGTAACCGTGAGTTCTTGGATATAAAAACCTCGCCAACTCTCTTGTCCTGCTACTAAATACTCGTCATATCCTTGAGGGAATACCATTGCTGGAGCATTATTAGTATCACTCATATCCAAGACCATTCGCTCAGGGTGAAAGATAAAAGCTCCTTTATCTTTGTTTTGTATCTGCCTTGTGAGGGCAAAAGCAGGTAGTTTAAGCTCTACTAACAAGTTGTTAAAATCTTCAGCTTCTATAGCTACCTCGCTTTCTACATAGCCATTGGCTATAGGTTGTAACTTATTGTCAACTGGTACTATAAGTTCATTAGAGATGCGTATTATCCCTCTTAAAGCAATTTTTTTCAATCCGTTACAATCTACCTCCACGTATGTTTGGTCGTCTACCGTTTCCCCTTTTACATTTCTACCTCCTTTGAGTAAAAACGACCAGTTTTTGGTATTGCTAAGGGTTACATCACCCAATAACGACAAGTGTACATCGCCTACTAACTGACCTTCATACGAAAAAGGAATTTCAGTAGCTCCAAAGTACAGTTCCCTTTTGCCTGAAGGATTTTGGGTGTCAGGGAAAGTAATACGAGCGTAAATATTTACCCTCGTTTCGTTAGGAGAAAAAGTAGCTTTGGTAACCATCATTGCATACTCTACCCCATTCTTATTTTCCCTAATTCCCACAGGAAGTTCTGTAATATCTTGGATTTGGTTTACCCAATGGGTCTTATTTTCTAATGAAGTGAAATTTTCTTGCTCTTGTGCCATTAAACCACCATAGCACAATAGCAAAAGTAGTAAATAAATGCTTCTTATCTTCATAGCAATAGTCATTTTAAAGCTACAAAAGTAAATATTATTTTTCGAATTAGCAACTTTATTTATATCAAAAGCAAAAATGCACTTATATCCATCAGTGAATAGAGGTTTATTTTAACATCATTTCAATATATAATACTGATTTATAATAGTTGTGTTTACATTGTAATCTGTGCGAGACTTTCAGGTAGCTTGTTTCCTATTTGTTTGATTTGTGAAGATTTATAAGATTTCTGTAGCGTAAGCTACACTTTCCTTACGTCGAAATTAAGCTAATTAATAAAAAGCTAAAAGTCGTTTTTCAGAAATATACTAGCTTTGTATAAGCCATAGCGTATGAGCATAAAAAAAGCGCCTTAAAAGGCGCTTTTTTTATTAATAGGGTGGAATATGGGGCTCGAACCCACGACCTTCGGAACCACAATCCGACGCTCTAACCAACTGAGCTAAGACCACCGTCTGTATTTTCGGGTGCAAAAGTAACTCCTTTTTCCCAATCTACCAAATATTTAGACAACTATTTTTTAGCTAAGTGTTAAGTGTTAAGTGTTAGGAACATTTAGCTCTTTGATTTTCAATCTCTTTTCACCTTTCACTCACATACCCAGTTACGAGCCCTCACTGGCTTTCCCTTTTATCTTTTACCTTTTGCTTCTACCAGCAATGGCGCTTTCTTGTCTTTCTCCGAAAGTTGTATCACCTCAGCTGGTAGTCGCCAATCAATACCTATGGTAGGGTCGTCCCAACGCACACTACCCTCACTCTCGGGAGTGTAGTAATTGTCGCATTTGTATTGAAAAATAGCTTCTTCGCTCAATACAGCAAAACCGTGAGCAAAACCTCTCGGGATAAAAAACTGGCGCTTGTTTTCTTCGTTTAGTATCACAGACTCATACTGCCCAAAGGTAGGTGAGTCTTCTCGCAAATCCACTGCTACATCAAGAACTTCTCCTTTTACCACTCTCACCAATTTAGCCTGTGCAAAAGGTGGTTTCTGAAAGTGTAATCCGCGCAATACCCCATAGGTCGATTGCGATTCGTTGTCTTGTACAAATACAGTGGGGCTTACTAACTCATTAAATCGCTGTTGCGAGAACGATTCAAAAAAGTAACCTCTTCCGTCAAAAAACACCTGTGGCTCAATAATCACCACGCCTTCTATCTTAGTTCTGATTACTTTCATCGGTAGGATTTTGTTCTTCTTGTGCAGGTGCCACTTCTTCTGCTGGCTCTATAGGTTCTACTACTTTTGTGCGTTTGCTCTTGCGTTTAGTGGCTTGCAAATGCGTGATACGTTCATTTATCAAGTCTCCTGTGATGAAATCTATATTAGGCTCAGTATACGCTTTCTGATACGTTTTCAGTGCCTTTTTATCGTCGCCCATCTTTTCGTAATATTCAGCTAAAAAGAAGTTGGGCATAGCAGTTTTTAAGTAGCCATTGCTCTCTACGTATTTCGCCAATTTCTTAAGCGATTCCCAGTCTTGCGACGAATTAATAGCTGTATAAGTAGCCATCACATCGTTTAGTATAGGCACTTTCTTTACGCCTAACTGTTTATAAATAGTGTTATATTTGTTCTCCAAATATTCATAAATCCCCGTTTCAAGAGTCTCCATTTGGGTCTTAAACTCCTTGCCTCCTATGGGTTTATAAATGTCAAAACACATATCAAGTGCCTGCGCTATCCCTTGCAGTTTAGTAGCGTTTACTGAGCTTCCTTTAAAATCAACAAAGTGATATTCTACCGATTCGTGCACGGGCGCCGAGCGCATCGCTCTTTCAAACTGAATTGCCTTGTCGTACACTACTTTGTTTTCCACATCGGCAGTAGCCATATAGTAAAATAAACGGTTAGGTACTCCCGCTGCCAAAGCGTGCGAAAACTCTTCTCCCATACGTGGAAGAGCCACTGGATTAAGGCTTACTATCATATTAAAAGTAGGTTTCTTCTCGGCAAGCATATAGTAATTAGCCAAAAAACCCGCCTCTTCCGAAGCAATAACCCCTTTTAGGTCAGCTATCGGGTATTTCCCTTGTATGTAAGGCACTAATTCTGCCGATACAAACTCAAAGAAACGAGCCGACTCATTAATAGGGCGACCCACCTCTTCTACCACCGTTACATCTTCTTGTTTGGGTTCATACACACCCACCACTATACACTTAGGCATTTCACCAAACTGTTCGTAATAACGCACCATCGAAACAACAGGTTCCATCAGCGTTTCCGCATTGAGCACTACTATCAGCGGATATGCCTGTCTATCCGTGTACTTTTCAGGCTTGTAGATACCTATCTTCTGTTTTCTATTGAGTCTCCCTGACGAAAAAGTCTCCGAAATAACCTGTGAAAACGCACTTTGTAAGGTTACCAAAGCGATAACGATTGTAAGAAATTTCTTCATTTTTTTATAGTATTTACTTGTTAAAGTCATTTTTGCATCACCACATTCCCCCTTTGAAGGGGGCGTAGGGGGATGTTTTTAAAACAATTACTATAACTCTATTTAATTCTTGATTTATAGTATTTACTTTATTTTAAACGCACAAATGAAACAAAAAAGCTCCATATAGCAAAATTTTAAGCATTTTTTAACGAAATTTTAACTTTATACCGATACCTGCGCTTTAATCGTAGGGTAAGGGTCATAGCCTTCTAAACGAAAATCGTCATAATCAAAGGCAAACAAATCCTTCACTGCCCGATTCAAGTGCATCGTAGGCAAAGGGCGTGGCGTCCTGCTGAGCTGTAAAGCTACCTGCTCACGATGATTGTTATAGATGTGCACATCACCAAAAGTATGCACAAAATCTCCTAATTGCAAATCGCATACTTGCGCAAGCATCATCGTGAGTAACGCATATGAAGCAATGTTAAAAGGCACTCCTAAAAACACATCGGCACTGCGTTGGTATAACTGACAAGACAATTTCCCATCGGCTACGTAAAACTGAAACAGTGCGTGACAAGGAGGCAATGCCGCTTTACCATTGGCTACGTTCTCCGCAAACGATTTTCCTGTATCAGGCAATACCGACGGATTCCAAGCCGAAACGATAATTCGTCGGCTTTCAGGATTTTGTTTAAGGGTCTCTACCACCGTTTTTATCTGGTCAATCGCCTCGCCATTCCAGTGGCGCCATTGCGCTCCATAAACAGGACCGAGGTCGCCGTTCTCATCTGCCCATTCGTTCCAAATGCGCACCCCGTGGTCAGTGAGATATTTAATATTTGTATCTCCTTTTAAAAACCAAAGTAATTCATAGATAACCGATTTTAAGTGTATCTTTTTAGTCGTTACCAGCGGAAAACCCTTATTGAGGTCAAAGCGCATTTGGTAACCAAATACACTAGTCGTTCCCGTGCCGGTACGGTCATCTTTAGAATAGCCATTATCGAGGATATGGCGCAAGAGGTCGTGATATGTTTGCATTTTTAGTTAAGTGTTAAACCTAAGAAGTTAAATCGGTGCAAAGATACAACAATAATAAAAAATACCAATACCCTAACCCCTCTCATTCTATCAACCCACTTATTTCCAATTTTTTATATAGCTTATCTTTGTCTTATATATCACTGCGCTTCATCTTTCCGTCACCACACTCCCACTAAACTCCTCCCACAAATTTGCTAATTTCCAAATTTTCTAATTTATTAATCCTCTTTCCCGTCGCTACATTCCCCCTCTCCTTGGGAGAGGGACGGGGTGAGGATTCTTTTTCTTTCGCCTCGAAACCCCGTTTTTGCCATTTTTTGCATCGTCGTATCATATTATGAATCAACTTTTTATATACCCTTCCTATACCAATCGTCCAAGATTCGTATAAGCTTCCTATAAGCTCTCTATAAGCTACCCCCACCCATCTTACACCCTTTTTTCATCAAAATTTCTCTCAGTCCTCTTCCGAACTTTTCCGTTTCCTTCCGAATCCTCCAATGTGTCACTTTTTACGGCACACACTTTGCCAAAGTTTCAAACTTTGGCAAAGTTGATTAGTGGTATTATTGACATTTACTCCATTTATTAATCTGTTAATTTCCTCATTTCCTCATTTCCTCATTTTCCACCTGCCCGTCGTGCCACGACTTGTTAATTTGCTAATTACTTCGTACCTTTGCACTTTCAATAACTATCAATAGAATATAATAATGAGAAAAATACTCTTAGCACTCTCTGTTTTCGCTTTTACGCTGAATGCAATAGCCCAAGATAACCCTTGGCAACAACAAGCTGATTACCAAATGAACGTAACGATGGACGTGAAAAACTTTCAGTATAAAGGCACCCAAAAACTCACGTATACCAATAACTCTCCCGATACCCTCCGCGTAGTATTCTATCACCTCTATTTCAACGCTTTTCAGCCAAATAGCGAAATGGATAGCAAACTGCAATCCATCCCCGACCCCGATAGACGTATGGCTAACAATCTCGGCACCGATAAAAATCCCATTTACGAGAGTCGTATAGCCAAACTCTCACCTTCTGAAATCGGACTATTGCGCATTACGGCTATGAGCCAGGACGGACAAAAAGCTACCTTCTCTCACGAAAGTACAATCCTAAAAGTAACCCTCCCCACCCCTATTCTACCTCACAGCAAAACAGTACTCGATATGACCTTTGAAGGTCAAGTGCCCGTAATGATACGTCGTGCAGGTCGTAATAGCCCCGATGGCGTAGCGCTTTCAATGGCACAATGGTACCCTAAAATGGTAGCTTACGACCATCAAGGTTGGCATACTACCGAATACTTAGGTCGTGAGTTCTACGGCGTTTGGGGTAACTTCGATGTAAAAATCACCCTCGACAAAACCTATGTGGTAGCAGGTTCAGGCGTGTTGCAAAATCCTAACGAAATGGGCTGTGGTTATGAAGATAAGGGCGTAAAAATACCCCAAACCAAAGCTAAAACCAAAACGTGGCACTTTGTAGCCGAACGTGTACACGATTTCACTTGGGCTGCCGACCCTCAGTTTACTCACGATAAGCACACTCTCACCGACGGTAAGACCATACACTTCTTCTATAAAAAATATCCAGAGAATTGGAAGCGTATTCAGCCCGATATGCTCAAAGTATTCGATTATTTCAATACACTTATAGGCAAATATCCTTGGGCTCAATACTCTTTCATTCAAGGAGGCGATGGTGGTATGGAGTATGCAATGTGTACCCTTATGGAAGGCGGTAAGAAATACGAGAGTTTAATAGGCACCGCCACCCACGAACTGGCTCACGCTTGGTTTCAACACCTCTTAGCTACCGATGAGGCAGCTTATCCGTGGATGGACGAAGGGTTTACCTCCTATATCCAAACACTTGCCGAACAACAAGTGTTGCACCTCATTCCTGCAACCAACTATCCCTTTACTAAAGCCTACAACGGCTACCTAAACTTAGTAAAATCGGGGTTACAAGAACCTACCATCACTCATTCCGACCGTTATGCGACGAACTACGCTTATAGTATTGCCGCTTACTACAAAGGGCAGCTCTTCCTCACTCAGTTAGATTATCTAATGGGTAACGAAGCACTGATGAAAACTCTCAAACGCTACTACCGAGAGTATGCTTTCAAGAATCCAACCCCCAATGATTTTATTCGCATAGCCGAAAAAGTATCAGGAATGCAATTGCAATGGTTCCTCAATGAGTTTATGCAAACTGACCACGTAGCCGATTACGCTATCGACAAGGTAGAAGCCAAAGGAAATAAAACGGCAATTACCCTCAAACGCTTAGAACGCCTGCCTCTTTCTATCGACCTTTTTGTAACCGATAAAGCTGGTAAAACCCAATACGTATATGTGCCCTTGCGAATGACTTACGGCGAAAAACCAAACACTTACCCTAATTATCCCCGTACGGTAGTTCCTGCTTGGGGTTGGGGTAACCTTACCTACACTTTTGAACTCGATATGCCATTGAACAATATCCAGAGTATAGTATTAGACCCTAATAACAGAAGTGTAGATATCAATAGGGAGAATAATATTTATAAGAAATAGAATGTATACTGTTATTATCTTTTTAGGATTTTATAATTTGCTCTTTGCCCTCTTCCATTTGTTGTTTTGGAGACTTTTTAAATGGAAAGAAGAGGTACATAAACTCAGTTTTGCCAATCGCGGAATTATCCAAATTCTCAATATACAAATAGTTTATTATTTTGTAGCAGTAGCAATAGTTTGTTTTTGTTTTACTAACGAACTTCTCACTACTGATTTAGGTAAGGTTTTCTTACTTGGCAACTCGTTGTTCTGGGCAATACGTTTGGTACAACAATATATATTTCTGAGGAAAAATAGTTTTGTAATTCACTTTTTGGCAGTACTATTTTTGTTAGGAACAGTATTATTTTTATTACCTTTGCTTTATTAAAATCAGTATATACTAACTCCTAACATCTAACACCTAAACAATGGACAATATTTTAGGATACGATACAATAAAGAACTATTTACAAGCCAGTGTGGAAGCAGGTCGCATTCCACACGCTCAATTATTTGTGGCAGGCGAAGGACAAGGCGCTCTGCCAATGGCAATCGCCTACGCAACTCTCATTCTTTCGCACGATAACCCCAAGGCAAAGGCTCAATGCGCCCAACTCGCTCACCCCGACCTTCATTTTGCTTTCCCCACAGCTATTAATGACAAGGTGAAAAAAGACCCTATTAGTGCTCTCTTTATGGACGAATGGCGCGCTTTTGTAAAAGAACAGCCTTATGGTTCCCTTTTTGATTGGCTCGTGTTCTTAGGTATAGAGAAGAAACAAGCCAACATAGGGGTAAATGAGGCTAAAGAGATTACCAATAAGTTAGCTCTGAAATCATTTGAAGGTGGTTATAAGGTAATGATTATCTGGATGGCAGAGAAGATGAATGCCGAAGCCTCTAACAAGCTTCTTAAACTCCTCGAAGAACCCGCCGACAAAACAGTCTTTCTCTTGGTGGTAGAAGATGAAAATGCCCTATTAGACACTATCAAATCACGTTGCCAAATCCTGCGTTTCCCGCCCCTAAGTGAGAATGCTATCAAAGAAGCCCTCGTAGAACGTGGTTTAGCTGATGCCGAAGCGACCAAAATAGCTCTACGCGCTCAAGGAAACTTCAACAAAGCCCTCCAACTGATGAACAACAAAGAAAGCGAAGAAGCGATTTTTGAGCGTTGGTTTATTGCGTGGGTGCGTACAGCTTACCGCGCACGTGGCAACAAAGCCTCCATACAAGGACTTTTGCAGTGGAGCGATGAAATCAATACTGTTGGGCGTGAGGCGCAAAAACAGTTTTTGCAGTACTGCGCTGAGGTATTCCGTCAGGCATTCCTGCTGAACTATACCGCCTCTGGTTTGGTATATATACAATTCGCCGACCCTACTTTTCAGCTTGCCAAATTCGCCCCTTTTATTCACGGCGGTAATATCGAGACAATACACAACCTCCTCGAAGAAGCCCAGTTACACGTAGAGCGCAATGGCAATGGCAAAGTTATTTTCACCGATTTAGCCATCAAACTCACCCGACTATTACACACTAAGCAATGAGACAATTTACTAATTTTCTAATTTAACGTCAGTTCTATATATACAATACTGATTTACAATTGTCTTTTCATTACTATTCTGTGAAATCCAGCAACGCAGTTGCCAATTCGTGCCCATCACATTTGTCAATTATCAATTTTCAATTGAAAGACTATCTGTGTAATCCGTGAGATCTGTGCGAGACTTTTAGGTAGCTTACTACCTATTTGTTTGATTTTTTTTTAAGATTTGTAAGATTTCTATAGCATAAGCTACATTTTTCTTACATCAAACTCACGTTAATTCACTAATTTTCTAATTTGAAATTATGTTAACCGCAATTTCCCCCATCGATGGTCGTTATGCCGATAAAACGACCTCCCTTGTGCCTTTCTTCTCCGAAATGGCACTTATTCGTTATCGTGTGCAAGTGGAAATAGAGTACTTTATCGCTCTATGCGAACTCCCCTTGCCTCAACTCGCCAATTTCCCTAAGGAAAAATACACCGATTTGAGGAAACTCTACCAAAATTTCACTGAAGAGGAAGCTCTAAAAGTAAAAGAAATAGAGCAAACTACCAATCACGATGTAAAAGCGGTTGAATATTTCATTAAAGAGGCTTTTGATAAACTGCAATTAGAAAAATACAAGGAGTTTATCCACTTTGGTCTCACCTCTCAGGATATCAACAATACCGCTATTCCACTTAGCATCAAGGAAGCTGTACAACAAGTGTATTTGCCTGACTTGGAGCAATTGCTCAGCAAACTGAGAAGTTTAGTAACCCAATGGAAAGATATCCCTCTACTGGCGCGCACTCACGGTCAGCCGGCATCCCCTACACGTTTAGGCAAGGAGTTCGAGGTGTTTGTCGTTCGTATAGAACAGCAGTTACAAACCCTTATAGCAGTGCCTTATGCTGCCAAGTTTGGGGGAGCTACCGGTAACTACAACGCTCATAAAGTAGCCTATCCTAATATCGATTGGAAGGCTTTCGGCACCCGCTTTGTAGAGGAAATATTAGGCTTACACCATTCTTTCCCCACTACCCAAATCGAGCATTACGACCATTTAGCCGCTCTTTTCGATGCTCTCAAACGCATCAATACGATTCTCATCGATTTGAACCGCGATATTTGGACGTATATCTCTATGGATTACTTTAAACAACAGATAAAAGCAGGCGAAGTAGGCTCTTCGGCTATGCCTCATAAAGTAAACCCTATTGATTTTGAAAACTCTGAAGGTAATTTAGGCATTGCCAATGCTCTTTTAGAGCATCTATCGGCAAAATTACCTATTTCCCGCTTACAGCGCGATCTCACCGATAGTACTGTATTGCGCAATGTAGGGATGCCTTTTGGTCATATACTCATAGCCCTGCAATCTACCCTCAAAGGACTCAATAAACTCCTTTTAAATGAGGATAAAATCCGTGAAGACTTGCAAGACCATTGGGCAGTAGTAGCCGAGGCTATCCAAACGATTTTGCGTCGTGAAGGCTATCCTAATCCGTATGAAGCCCTCAAAGCCCTCACCCGCACCAATACCGCTATCACTGCCGAGACTATTAGCAGTTTTATCGATACCTTGGAAGTAAATGAAGATATAAAGGCAGAACTAAAAGTTATAACGCCCGAAAACTATACGGGAGTTTAAAACAACAGCCACAATATCCAATAAAAAAGCCTACTTAAAATTTCAAGTAGGCTTTTCTTTTTTATTAATACTTCATCTATTAAAAATCTACTGTTACCCCTAACTTCTCAGCAATAATCGCATTAATATACTCCGAAAGGGCTGGAATGCTTACGCTCTCCAATACGGTATTTGCAAAAGCATAGGTGAGTAAGGCAGAAGCTTCTTTTTTGCCTATCCCACGTGTTTGTAAATAGAATAAGGAGTCTGCGCTGAGAGAGCCTACGGTACAGCCGTGTGAGCACTTCACATCATCGGCGAAGATTTCGAGCTGAGGCTTGGTGTATACCGTTGCCTTATCGGAGAGGAGGATATTGTCGTTCTGCTGATAAGCATTTGTTTTCTGGGCGATTTGCTCTACCATTATCTTACCGTTGAACACATTGGTTGCTTCATCACTTACGATACTCTTATAATCTTGATGACTCTCACAGTTAGGATATGCGTGGTTCACCAGCGTATAATGGTCGGTGTGCTGTGTGCCTTGCAAAATGCTCAACCCTTTGAGAGTAGATTCTAAGTGCTCGCCTTGGTGATAGAAATTGAGATTGTTGCGAGTGAGTGTGCCCCCAAACGAGAAGGTATGCACGCTGGCGTGACTGTTTGCCTCTTGCGAAATATAGGTGTTATCAATAAGGGAAGCCGTCAGGCTATCGTTTTGCAATTTGTAATAATCAAGGAAAGCATCTTTGGCTACAAATGCCTCGGTTACTACATTGGTAAGGATAGCCGTAGCAGTATCTGATAAGTTTTGGTGTACTTCAATGACTTTGAGCTGTGCATTCTCACCCACTGCAATAATATTGCGCGGTTGGTAGCAAGTGGTTTCTTTTCTGTCGTTGAAATACAGTAACTGTATGGGTTTATCTACTACTTTTGCCTTGGGTACTTCTATATAAATCCCTTCTGAGGCAAAAGCCGTGTTGAGGGCTGTGAATACATCACCCTTTTCGGTATTGGCGTTGAAGTATTTTTTGATAAAGGCTTCTCCGCCCTTGTGCAACGCCTCTAATAGGGGCGTAATGGTAGCGCCGGCAATCTCTTTGCTCGACATTTCGGGACTGTAATAGCCGTTTACAAATACAAGCACATAACAATCCGCGATAACGTACTTGTGTAACACTTCGGGTGAGAGGGTTGTTTTATTGTGAATAGGTTGCCACAAGCTGTAATCAGTAGCTTGGAGGTTAGAGAGTGAGGTGTATTTCCACGCTTCTACTTTCTTATGTGGGAAACCTTTTTCAGCAAAGAAACTAAGGGCTTCTTTGCGAATATCTTTTAATATATCGCCTTTATGTGGGAACTGCTCAAAAGTAGCTACCCATTTGTCTTTTAAATTCATAGTCTAATTTGCTTATCCTTTCAGCCAATCATAACCTTTTGCTTCCAATTCTAAGGCGAGGTTTTTGTCGCCTGTTTTTACGATTTTACCGTCGGAAAGCACGTGTACGTAATCGGGGACGATGTAGTCTAAGAGGCGTTGGTAGTGGGTGATGACAAGAACCGCATTGTTTTCGTTTTTGAGTTTATTCACCCCATTAGCTACAATGCGTAGGGCGTCGATATCAAGACCAGAGTCGGTCTCGTCTAAAATAGCTATTTTAGGTTCGAGCATTGCCATTTGGAAGATTTCGTTGCGTTTCTTCTCACCGCCAGAGAATCCTTGGTTGAGGGAACGCGAAAGGAAGTCAGGATTGATTTCTAGAAGGGCGGCTTTTTCGCGTATTTTTTTGAGAAGTTCAGCAGCAGGCATATCGGGTAATCCTTGTGCCTTGCGACTCTCATTGATAGCAGTTTTGATGAAGTTGGTTACTGATATTCCAGGTATTTCCACTGGGTATTGGAAAGACATAAAAATGCCTTTATGTGCGCGCTCTTCGGGGGCATCTTCTAACAGACTTTCGCCATTGAGGAGGATATCACCCTCTGTTACCTCAAAGTTTTCGTTACCAGCAATCACCGCCGAAAGGGTAGATTTGCCCGCTCCATTAGGTCCCATAATAGCGTGTACTTCGCCTGCTTTTATTTCTAAGTCAATTCCTTTAAGGATTTCTTTGCCGTCCACACCTGCGTGGAGATTTTTTATTATTAACATTCTTAATTGAGTTTAGTGATACTTCTCTTCTAACTATAAAGTATGACACAGCTTGTATTAGTACTCATATTTCTCAATAGTACCATCATTTCCGTCCGTCACTTTGGTAATTTTAGTAGCGTAACCTTGCGGGTTATTAGCTTCATTTTTATATTCTGTACTTAAGTATGGGCTACCTTTAGTAAGTCCTAAGCTAGGGTTGTTAGAGTCTTCTAGTTGTTGGGTTCGTTCGAATACTTTCACTACAAGGTTTTTGCTATTAGTGGCTTCATAAAGCTCATAAAAGGTGTAATTTTCTAAAGGAGTGTTTGCTAACGTGATAAGTTGTATTTGCAAGTTTCTCTTGGGGTTTTTCTTCTGTAAGTCATACTCATATAGATAGGTCTTTCTAAAAGAAACTACTCCGTTTGTGAGATTATCGTATACCTTCTTTATCAAGTTGCCTTCTGGACTAAAAGTATAGATATATGTGTCGTATCCAGAATCACCCGTTGCCACCACAGTATGGGCATCTGGGTAGGTAAGATTGTAAACTACTGAAGGGATAGGGGCAAATTTACTTAGCTTCCCATCTTTGTAGTCAAAAGTAATAGACATAGAAAACTTTCCTAATTCACTTTTTTTAATTTCAGTAACTTGGTCTTGGTCATTAAAGCTAAATTCTACAACTTCTTGAGCTATACCGTCTTTATCAATATCTATTCTGGCAGGAAGCTTTTTACCTTTTAGGGGTTTAATAATCAAATGTTTGACCTCCTTTCGTTCTGATCCTGAAATTTCGTACTCTTTTGCTTCTTTAATAAAACCATCCTCTACGGTGTAAACCATTTCGGTGGAACTATCTGCTGAATATTCTATGATGTACTTAGTAGGTAATATAACCTTTTCTTCCCACGGGTCAGGAGTTTTTTTATTGTTATTATTGTTATTGTCATCATCACTTTTGTGGCAAGCAACTCCAATGAGAGCAAGGCTTGCTAAAATTAACAGCTTTCTCATAACGGTTTTTTTAATTAAATTAGGGAGCAAAGGTAGTCTTTTTTGACGTAACGAACAAAAAATATTTCTCCTATCTCCTCCTTATATTCGTGCCACATACGTGGTTTAGGTGTGGTACAGACACCCTATACCTATCGTAAATAACCTAATTTCTTTAAAAACCTCTCTATGGGAAAATTTAGCCCGCCCTGCTAGTGGCGTTTCGTTCCTACTCTCACCATATCATCACTAAGGTACCTATGGTAATGAGTGAGGCACCTATCACCGATTTAAGGGTGAAGTCCTCGTGTAGGAAGATAATAGCCAAAACAAAGGTAATGGCGATACTTAGTTTATCTACCGAAACAACTTTGGTAGTTTCACCCATTTGCAGGGCTTTGTAATAGCACAACCACGATGCCCCCGTAGCAACTCCTGAGAGGATAAGAAAGAGCCAACTGCGCTGGCTTATCTGGGCAATATTATGCTGACTTTGGGTGATAAAAACCATTGCCCACGCCAGCAACACAACTACCACTGTGCGGATAGCGGTCGCTACATTAGAATTGACCCCTTCAATGCCTATTTTGGCAAGAATAGCGGTAAGAGCAGCAAAGATAGCCGAAAGTAGTGCAAAAACGAACCACATCATACGTTATTTTGTGACAAAGGTAAGTATAATTTACTAATTAGCAATTAGCAAATTATCTAATCTGCTAATTTATAAATATGTAAGGCATCCGCTTGGTGGAGCGGGGTAACAGTAATATCGGTGATTTGAACTTTATCTGGCAGATTGACGATATAGGCTATGGTGTCGGCTATATCTTCGGCATATAGGGGCGTGATACCCTTATACACATTCTCAGCTTTTTGTTCGTCACCTTTGAAACGCACCTTGCTGAAATTGGTCTCTACCAACCCTGGTTTTACGGTCGTTACCTTCAGCTTCTTGTCCATTAGCTCTATGCGCATCGCATCGCTGAGGGCTTTTACGGCAAACTTGGTCGCACAATAAACACTGCCATTGGGGTAAGCTATCTCACCCGCTACCGACCCGACGTTCACTATCGTCCCTACCTTGTCGGTGGCAATCATTAGCGGGATCACACTGTTGGCTATATAGGTAAACCCTTTGATGTTGGTGTCAATCATCTGGTCTATATCTTCTATGGCGTAAGTATAGAGGTGTTGCAATCCTATTGCCAAGCCCGCATTGTTGATGAGTATATCTATTTGTCGCCATTTTTCGGGTAAGGACTGGATATTTTTCGCCACCTCTTGATAGTTTCTCACGTCGAAAGCTAAGGTAATGACCTCCACAACGTGTTCTTTTTCGAGTTGGGCTTTCAGTTCCGCCAATATCTCAGTCCGACGAGCACAGAGAATCAAATTGACGCCCATTTGTGCCAACTTTTCAGCTACTGCTTTACCTATCCCGCTGCTTGCACCCGAGATAAAAGCTATTTTTCCTTTGATACGATTTAGTTCCATTTGTTTAGATATTTAAGTGTTAGGTTATCTCCATATCTTTTTCATTACCTCTTCTACAGTAGGTTGGTGATAATTACCCTCTTTATCTTTTGTGGTATTGAACACAGTAGGGTCAAAGTGCGGACAGTTGAGTGCTAAAAACTGAAAGAAGTAGCCATCGCTGTAAAACATATAAGGCATAAACTCCCTTTGAAAATCGTTTTCGAACTCAAATTCATTGTTTATGATGATACGCACAAAAGCTGCGATGTCCTCTCGGGTGAGGTTGTTGTGTTTTACAGGGTCAGGCATAGCCAAATCAAAGGCAAAGACTTCAATGCCATTGCTTTCCCACCATTCCCATAGCCAAGTGTTGGAAAGGTCTTTACCGGTGAGCTCACTGAGGTATTGCTCCATCGCCTTGTATTCTTTATCAAATACTTCCTCAGGAGTGTCTTCACTTTGGGCATCATAAAAGGCTTCGTAATCTTGCAGACGTTTTAGCACGAGGGGGTATAACCTTTCTGCGGTTGCAAAATCGGGGCGCAGTTCTTTTCTAAGGTTTTTCATATTCGTTAGTTTTAATCATCATACGAAGTGTAATCCCATTGCAGACCATAACTTCTTAAATCATTTAATAGTTTATCAAAAAGAGCTTTTTGGGTAGTCCCTATAAAGATAGCTGTGGGTTTTCCAGTATCTCGGTGTATAGAGAGTATTATCACAAGCTTAAAATCCTCATCGGTAAAGGTGCGTTGTCCTTCCCAACTGAGAGAGGTAAGTTCGGTATATTGTTTTTCTATATGGGCAACTGCTCCTGTGAGTACTTCAAAGTCTTCCATTGTAGCTCGCACCCTGTCTTGGTACGACCTTTGTAAAAGTTGATTACCTTATAATCACTCGCCTTTTCGGTATGCGTAGGGGCGATTGGCAAATCGTCCTCTAAGAGATAAGCCCATTCATTTACAATCTATTTTCGTTTGACTCTAAAAGGACAAAGCCTTTATTTTTGCTTATTTTTTATCGAATTTCTATAACCTAAGCTATACTTCCTCTTATCACTAATTTCGTGCATTTGCATTAATCACTAACCATTCATCATTTTTCTACCTCTTTTTCACTTTGCTCCTCTGTACTTGGGAGAGAGGCTGGAGGTGAAGCCTTCCTCATTCTCATATTCAGAAACTCTACCCCTAACGAAAACGCTATCGCAAAGTACAAGTATCCCTTAGGCACAGCACCCACCGTTTGCCCTGCCAATACCGCTTCCGATAGGTGCATACTCTCAGTAATAAGCATAAAACCAATGAGTATCAAGAACGAAAGTGCCAATATCTGAATCGAAGGATTGCGGTTTACAAAGTTGCCCACAGGGTTCGCAAAAAGCATCATTATACCCACCGAAAGCACTACCGCTGTAATCATTATATAAATTGCTCCTGTCAGCCCGCTGGTCATTCCCACCGCTGTAAGAATACTATCCATCGAGAAAATAAGGTCTATCAACAGTATTTGTACAATAGTTCCCCCGAAAGAAGCGTGTTGTCGCCCCTTAGGGTTATCCGATTGTGTAACGTGTTCTATATGATTCACTTTCGCGTGAATTTCCTTAGTCGATTTATAGAGCAGGAAGATACCCCCCGCAAGCAGTATGAGAGCCTGCCCGTTAAAATGAGCTGAAAACCACCCCCAGTCAAGGCTGATAAGCGGGTCTTTCAACCTAATCAGAAACGAAATGCCCAATAAAAGAGCAATGCGCAAAAACATCGCCAAAAAAAGCCCTAAGCGTGTAGCGCGCTTACGTTGATGTTCGGGCAGTTTACCCGTAACGATAGAGATAAATATCACGTTATCAATCCCCAATACAATTTCGAGGAACGTAAGAGTAATAAGCGCCACAAGGGCATCAGCAGTAAAAAGAAAATCCATTTTATTCTTAGTTTTTAAAACGCAAAGATAAATCAAAAATTGAATATGAATACAACCCAAAGCCTAAAATGATAAAATTCTTATTCAATTAGACCTCATTATAAGAAAAGTTTCCTATCGCCACACTCCCCCTAAACTCCTCCCACAAATTTGCTAATTTCCCAATTTTCTAATTTTCTAATTCTCTTTTCTGTCACACTTCCCCCTAGTGCCTATGGCCTAAGGCCTATCACCTCTTCCTCTTTCTTTCGCCTCGAAACCCCGTTTTTACCATTTTTAGCCTTGTTGTATCACACTATTAATCAACTTTTTATACACCCTTTCTATACCAATCGTCCAAGATTCGTATAAGCTTCCTATAAGCTCTCTATAAGCTAACCCCACCCTCCTTACACCCTTTTTTCACCAAATCTTCTCTCAGCTCTCTTCCGAACTTCTCCGTTTCCTTCCGAATACTCCAACGTGTCACTTTTTACGGCACACACTTTGCCAAAGTTTTTGCCTGTGTGGCTCGCACCTTTGGCAAAGTTGAATAAACTGACAAACTCTCTGCTAGCGCGTTTCTTGTAGCCAATACCCTATTCTCTCATTCTCTCATTTTCTAATTTTCTAATTTCTTAATTTTCTCATCTTTCATCACATTTTTTCGTAGTTTCAAAAAAAGTCGTACCTTTGCAAAAAATTAATCACAGGTCTTGTAGTTCAACGGATAGAATAGAAGTTTCCTAAACTTTTGATCCAAGTTCGATTCTTGGCAAGACCACTTTTTTATCAAAAAACTTGGTCGGTATAAAAAATTATCGTACCTTTGTTGTTTCAAAAGGCAAATCCATCATTTTAATAACTTAAAATATCGGAATTATGAAAGACCTAAATGTATACATCGAAGAATTGCTCTACAAACACCAATGCGTGATTATCCCTAAGTTTGGAGCATTTATATCTAATAGAAAATCAGCCCAAATGGCTGAAGATAAAACGTTCGACCCTCCTAAACGAGAGCTCAGTTTCAACCCAAGCCTCACTTCTAATGACGGCTTGCTCATCAAGCATATATCCGAACAAACAGGTATCGAGTATAACTTGGTAGAAGATTACGTAAACTTAGCCGTCGAAGGGTGGAAACGCATCTTGCAACAAGACCAAACCTTAAACCTCGAAAAAATCGGGGCTCTTAGGTTAGTCGGCGAAAATCGTATCTCTTTCGAACCCGCTGACGACGTGAATTTCCTTACCGATTCTTTCGGTATGGCGCCTTTCGTACCTCACGAAGTAACCGCCTCCGATTTGAAAATAGAAGAAAATCAAATCCGTCCTACACTCGACCATTCAAATACCGATACCGGCATTCCTAACCTTCCCCCAGAAGAAGATGCCGTAGTAACTCCTACTGAAAGTCCTGTGAGTCAAGTTACAGCTCCTGTGGTAACCAATACTCCTAAAACCCACAGAGGGACTACCCCACCGCCAGCTAAGGAAAAGAAACCTGCTAAAATAATGCCGTATGTAAAATATACAGCAGTAGCCTCAGTAGGCTTAGCCTTTTTGGCTTATGGAGCTTACCTGCTCTTCGGCGAAAGAGTAGTAAACGATGGCAATAACGAACAACAGTTTGCAATTACTGACAGCTTAGTACAAGAACGTCTTAACCAAAAACTCAGCGAAGCAGCCGTGTTCACCCCGCCTATTACTATCCCTGCAATTCCTTTGCAAGTAGAAAAAGTAAAGGCTAAAAAGCCCGAACAAGTAAAACCTGAGCAAGTAAAGCCTGAACAAAAACCTACTCAGTCCACTAATCAAGCTGCCACTACGGTAGCGACAACCAAGCCCGCTAACACGCCTGTACAAGCTACTGCTACGCCTAAGCCAGCGCAAACCAGCACCGCGCCCAAACCTGCACAAACCACTACAACACCTAAGCCCGCTCAAACCAATACCTCAGGTGTAGCCTCTACCCCTGTACGTACAAATTCGGCAATGGCAGCTAAAAAATATCAAGTGATTGCAGGGGCTTTTAAGGACGAGAAAAACGCAGAAACCCGAGTGAAACAACTCCAAAAGTTAGGGTATAAAAACGCTTTCGTATTAGGAATGAATGCCAGAGGTTTGTACCAAGTAAGTTATGGCGGTTTCGATTCTATGGACGAAGCTAAACTACAACAAAAAGAAGTACAAAACTCTAAAGAAGAGAAAAAACTCGACGGTGGCTGGATACTAACTCAACCCTAAAATAATGATGAAACTCAAGAAAAAACCTTCTGACTCACGTACTATACTCACCGACCTCGTGCTCCCAGGCGAAACCAATCACCTCAACGCCCTGTTTGGGGGTGAACTCCTCGCCCGTATGGATAGAGCTGCTAGTATTGCCTCACAACGCCACTCTGGGCGTTTAACCGTTACCGTATCGGTAAACCACGTGGCTTTTACTCACAGCATACGCATAGGAAGCATCGTAACGGTCGAAGCCGCCATCTCACGTGCTTTCTCTACTTCTATGGAAGTATATATCGATGTGTGGATGGAAAATATCTATGGCGAACGCACCAAAGCTACCGAGGCGATTTACTCTTTCGTAGCGGTAGACGAAAATGGTCGCCCCGTAAAAGTACCTGAGATAGAACCAGAAACCCAGCTCGAAAAAGAACGTTACGACGGTGCCCTACAACGTCGCCAACTGAGTCTTGTGCTTGCAGGTAAACTCAGTCCGCACGACGCTACCGAGCTAAAAGCTCTCTTTACTGAATTAGAAAATAGCTGATGCATTTAGTAATAGAACCGCTGTAAAAGGCGGTTTTTCTCTTAAAAACAAAGCAAAATGACCTTATCTGAAGAAAACCACTTGAAAGCTATCTTTCACCTTTATAACGAAAAGAAAGAAGAGGTGAATACCAATGCTATTGCCGAAGTGATGAATACCAAAGCTTCATCAGTAACCGATATGCTTAAAAGGTTAGCCGATAAGGGGCTCATCAACTATGTGAAATATCAAGGGGTAACACTCACTAAAAAAGGTACGCAAAAAGCTATTGCTATCATTCGCAAACACCGTCTTTGGGAAGTATTCTTAGTCGAAAAACTCAATTTTTCTTGGGACGAAGTGCACGAAATAGCCGAAGAGTTAGAACATATACAGTCAGAAAAACTTATAGAGCGCCTCGATGCTTTCCTCGATTTTCCTAAAAAAGACCCCCACGGCGACCCGATTCCTAACAAAGAAGGCGTTTTTACCACCACTATTCAAACCCTATTAAGCGAGCTCAAACAAGGCGATAAAGGTATATGTGCAGCGGTAAAGAACACCTCTAAGGAATTTCTCGTTTACCTCAACAAAATGAATATAGCTCTTGGCGACGAAATAGAAGTACTCAGCAAAGAACCCTTCGACGACTCTATGACTCTACTGGTAAACGACAAACAAATCAACCTATCAGCAATGGTATGCCGAAATATCTATGTTAATGGAAATTTTAAAAAAAATGAATACAACAGTACAATACATCAAAGATAAGCAAGGAAAAGATATTTTAGCTGTCATTCCTGTTGAACAGTACAATCAGATGCTTTATAATGAAGCTGATATTGAAAGTGTATATGAAATTTCAGAAAAGCAAAAAGAAATCTTGGCACAGGATTTAAAAGATCTTGAGGAAGATATACTTACAGGAAATGAAGCCAACAACTTCTCTTGGGAAGATATTCAAAAAGAAGTAAAATTGAGGTATGGCTATTGATAAATTGATTTTAAGACCCAACGCCAAACTTCGATTCTTGGAAGTTTTAGCTTTTTATACTGATATAGATGAAAATCTTGGGAGACGCTTTAACGAGCAAGTAGAAAAATGTTTGAATTATATTAAAGACAATCCTTATTTATTTCGTAAATGCTATGGAGAAATTAGAGTTTGTTATACTAAAACATTCCCATATGCAATATTCTATATAGTCAAATTTACCCCAAGAACTTTGAAAGAGAGGGTCTATGTTATCAATATTCTTCATACAAAAAGAAAAATAAGATATAGAAATAATTAAATATGAACAAGAAAAAATTAAGCCTTATTTTAGGTCTTATATTCATTATAATAATCGGTTACTGCGGTTATTGCATTTACCGTCACTATACCCGTACTCAAAAAATCAGCTTTGAAGAGAAAACTATAGAACGTAGCGATGAGAATTGCGAAGATAACTGTTTCTCTGTAAGCCTAAACTATCTATATTGCAACGGTAATAGCGAGTTTGCTAAGAATTTCAATCAAGAAATAGAGCTACAACTCTCCAATTTTCTCCTTTCCAACGACGACTCTCTACAAGTGGAAGGTATCAGTATAGAAAAAGCTTTAGATAGCCTTACAAAAGATTACTATAAGCTTCACGAACATTTCCCTGAGCTCCCTGCTTTCGAGTTTATCGCTACCGATAGCATTATGTGGCAAAACAGCAAGATGCTTTCTTTAGTGTCCAACCGTTATGCTTTTACCGGTGAAGCACAACCTATACAAACCAAAGTTTTCACTCACTTTGCATTAGATAATGGCGAAGTAATTACCAATGAAAACCTCTTTACCGATGAAGAAAAAGTAACCCAAATAGCCAAACGTTATTTTGAGAAAGCACAACAAAACGCCACCATCACTCCTTTAGATGATAAGAAGTTTGATTTTGAAGATGGAACCTTTCGTCTTCCTAACCAAATGGGTGTAGCAGCCGATGCTCTCATTTTGTTCTATGAACCTTTTGAGATAGCTCCTTATGTAGATACGCCTTTTGAAGTGAAAGTTCCTATAAAAGAAATTATGCCTTACCTCACTTTTGCTGACAATAAATAACACTATGAAAGAACGATTAACAACATTACATAACGCTCTCTTACAAAAAACAGAAGTAGAAGGTCTCGCTTTTTTAGCTGAACAATTTCCTAATGAGATAGTTTTTTCAACCAGCTTTGGGTTAGAAGACCAAGCTATTACTCACCTCATTCTCGCAAACCAAATTCCTATCAGTATTTTCACCTTAGATACTGGTCGTTTGTTCAACGAAACTTACTCAGTTTGGGAAAGCACTGAACAACGCTACAATACACATATTTTGCCTTATTATCCCAAAACACACGATATAGAAGAATATGTACACAAAAATGGACCTTTGTCTTTTTATCGCTCAGTAGAACTGCGCAAAGAGTGCTGTCATATACGCAAAGTAGAACCTCTTAGCCGAGCGCTAAAAGACAAGAAAGTATGGGTAACAGGTTTGCGTGCCGACCAAAGTAATGCTCGTAAAGACCTCCCTATACTCGAATGGGACGATACTTACCAGCTCTTTAAATACAATCCTATCCTCCATTGGACGTTTGAAGATACCAAAGCCTTTATCAAAGCACATAACATTCCTTATAATGTGCTACACGACAAAGGTTTTGTGAGCATAGGCTGTGCCCCTTGTACTCGTGCTATCAAAGAGGGTGAAGATTTTCGCGCAGGTCGTTGGTGGTGGGAAAGCAATAGTAAAAAAGAATGCGGACTACACGAACACAAATAATAATAAAGAGCTCCACTTAGCAAGCTAAGTGGAGCTCTTTATTCTCTATAAATATTTTATTAATTAAGTTTTACCCTTTGTCTTTTCGCTTCAAAAATAAGCACAGCAGCAGCAACTGATACATTCATAGAGTCGATTACACCTTCCATCGGGATAATAATGTTCTGAGTGCTATGAGTAAGCCATTCCTCTGTAAGACCTTGGTCTTCCGTACCTACTACGATAGCACTGGCTTTCTCAAACGATACTTCGTAATAAGGTTTAGAGGCAGTAAGAGCAGCGCAATAGCTATTGATACCTTTGGCTTTGAGAAAAGCAATCACTTCAGTAGTACTACCCGTTGCGATAGGAACAGTAAACACACACCCCACGCTCGAGCGTATAATATTAGGGTTGTACAGGTCAGTTTTAGGATTGGCAATAATCACCGCGTCTATATTAGCAGCATCGGCAGTGCGAAGGAGTGCCCCTATATTCCCTGGTTTTTCAGGGGCTTCAGCTACCAATAACAAAGGAGAGTCAGTTGCAAAAGCCAGCGTGTCTAAACTGTGCTTTTTAGTCTGTATTAAGGCAATAACCCCCTCAGTAGAACTGCGATAACTAATCTTTTGGTATACTTCTTTGCTAATAGCGATAGGATTTACTCTTTGAGCTGTATAGCTAAGGAGTTTTAGCAAGTGTTCTTCTGCAAAAATCTCAGGCTGATATAGCAGTGTTTCGAGAGTGTAGCCTCCTTCAAGGGCTAAGCGTATTTCGCGGGCACCTTCTACTACACATATTCCTTCTTTTTTACGCTCACGCGATTTCTCGCTGAGGAGAACTATTTTCTTTATTAGGGGGTTTTGAGTACTGGTGATATTCATTTTTAAGAAATAAAGCTGCCTACTCTCGTAGGCAGCTTTTGTTATCATTTATCCATAAGCACCATACATTGCATCAGCTCGGGCTTATTTTTGGTGTAGTCATCTAACCAAACTTTCAGTTCTTCTATTTCATAAGGTAATAACCTATCAATAGCTTTTTTTAGTTCCTTACAAAATAGGTTAGGGTCGAAACTCACTTTCGATAAAATCATTGTGGTATATTCAAACGTAGCTCGTTTCATAACTTCATCTATTTAGAATTTCACTGTACAAATGTACTTCTTTAAAATGAACTAAGCAAGTTTTTAGGTGTTAATATTGTGTTAATTTTTATAACTATTTCAGTTTCACGTCGTATTCTAAATGGGCTTGCACTCCACGTTGCTGAGCGATACGTTTCACCTGCTGATAGACTTCATAAGCTTCTACACCCATCTCATTTCGCAAGTCTTCACCTCTCAGATTCGCTCCAAAACGACGGAACATTGCTTTAAAGTCCATTTCGAAAGTGGGGTAAGAAACGGTGCGATATTCTTTAAGTCCGTTGTCTTTAGCAGCGTAGGCGATAGCATCGTTTAGCGAGCCGATTTCATCTACCAAACCATTAGCAAGAGCTTCTTTACCGCTCCATACTCTTCCTTGTGCAATGGAGTCTATTTGGGCAACAGTTTTACCACGCCCTTTGGCTACACGGTCTAAAAATACAGTATACACTTGCTCGATAGATTCGGTCATTTCTTTTTTGAATTGTTCAGTAGGTTTTTGGAATACACTATAAAACTGAGCGTTGGGGTGAGTGCTTACAGTTTCGGCATTTATACCCCAGTTGGTAGCTAAGGCATTTACATTGGGAATTACGCCAAATACCCCAATAGAACCGGTGATAGTACCTGCTTCTGCAAAAATGCGGTTAGCATTGCACGCAATATAATAGCCACCAGAAGCGGCATAGTTGCCCATAGAGACATATACCTTTTTCTTCTTTTTAGTAACTTCGATTTCTCGGTGCATCAATTCAGAGGCTAAGGCATCGCCACCAGGGGAATTGATACGAAGCACAATAGCTTTTATATCTTTATTATCAGAGGCTTTGCGCAAGGCACGGATAATGGTTTCATTACCTACGATTTCGGCACGTCCTTCGCCTTGCATAATCTCACCATCGGCATAGATAACAGCTATCTTGTTTTTGAAGTGTTTGCCCGTTGCTTTGCCTACTACGGCTTCGGCATAATCTTCAATTTTGATAAAATCAACCTTATCAATACTTTTACTACCGGTTTTATCACAGATGATTTGCTCGAATTCATCACGGAAAAGAATGCCGTCTATGAGTCCGTTGTTTTTAGCTAACTGTGCTGTGCGTCCACCTACATTGGTAGCTATTTCATTGAGTTTTTCTACGGAAATATTACGACTTTTAGCGATATCGGTAACGATGACGTTCCACATAGCAGAGAGTAATTCGGTGAGTTGCTTGCGGTTGTTATCGCTCATCTTATTGTCTAAGAAAGGTTCTACAGCGCTTTTGTATTTGCCGTGGCGAATCACTTCCATTTGTACACCGCTTTTTTCTTGGAGCCCTTTGAAGAAAAGGACTTCAGAAGAGAGACCTCGGAGCGCAACACTTCCGAGCTGACTAATATACACCTTATCGGCTACGGTTTGGAGATAGTAATCGAGTTGGGAAATTTCATCGCTATAAGCTAAGACGAATTTGCCGGAAGTCTTGAAATCCTCCAAAACCTTGCGAAGTTCTTGAGCGAAAGCTAATCCGCCGATGTTACCCGTACTTTTGAGGTAAATACCTTTGATACGCTTGTCGGTTTTGGCGTTCTCAATAGCTTTGAGAGTTGCATTAAGTCCGTTATAGGATTCAGAGGTATAGTCGAAATCCTTAAAGGTTATGCGCTCGCCGTAGTCTACTAATGGTTCTTCAAAAGAGAGTTCGAGTACAGAGTTGTCCTTCACACTCACTTCTTCACCTTTGGCACCACCTACCACTGAGCTTATCATCACAGAAATAAAGATGAGGAAAAGAATAAAACATATCCCCATAGAGATAAAGAATCCGAGGATAGTGGCTAAGAGAGTCTTAAAAAAAGTCATATTGTTGATGTTTTAATGATTATTTTTTAGGTTTTAATTACCTCCTCCATCAGAGGAGCAAGCTGTAAAGGTTACTAATGTTACCGCAATAGCAATAAGGCTGTAAAAAGCCTTTTTCATTTCTTTTATTTGAGTTAATACAGGGGCAAAGATAGGAGAAATTGGCAAATCAGCAAAGTTTTAATACAAAAAAAGAGCTTATCTGAAAAGTTTTGTTTTGTAGGGGCGATTGGCAAATCGCCTCTACAATGTAACTAAAGGAATTTGATTATCAAGGTAATCAACTTAGCCAAAGTTTAAAAAACTTTGGCTAAGTATGTAACTATTACTTTTCTGTTTTTATGGCTCTGAGAATTTCTCCTGTCCAGAGTACGAGGCTGGTAGCACCAATGATGATTGTCCAATCGGTGAGCTTGAGTGGGGTTACATTGAACATCTGTCCACCAAAAGTAGTGATAAACACTTGACCGATGACAATCACCGTAGCAATAAGTATAAAACCTTGGCTCTTGCCTATATTATAAAAAGTACTCTTGCCGGTACGATAAGCTTTGGCATTGAACATATTCCAGAATTGCAAGAACACGAATATCGAGAAGAACAAGGAAAGTTCATAAGCCGATAGTCCGTTTTTGGGTGTTCCGAAGTGAAAGAAATGACTGAAATAATCAGTAATTGAAAATTGAGTGAGACTGGTGATTTCCTCATTTTTAAAGTACTGAATGAAACCAAAAAGCAACACTACAAAGAATCCTCCTACACCAAAAATGCCTTTCGTCATTGGTTTTGTAATGATATTAGCACCACGCGCACGAGGTTTATCGTTCATTACGCGGTTGCTCGGTGGTAAGGACGCTAACGCTAATGCCGCAAAGGTATCCATAATGAGGTTCACCCAGAGCATTTGGGTTACGGTAAGCGGTGACTCTACCCCTAAGAATGCCCCAATGAGCACGATGATACACGCTGCCACATTGATAGTCATCTGGAAGAGGATAAAACGCTGAATGTTTAAATAGAGCGAACGCCCCCACATCACGGCTTTACCGATACTACTGAACGAGTTGTCCAAGATAGTGATATCGGAAGCTTCTTTGGCTACTGAGGTTCCGTCGCCCATTGAAAGACCTACTTGGGCAGCTTTGAGGGCTGGTGCATCGTTGGTACCATCACCGGTTACGGCTACAACTTCGCCTTTTTGTTGCAATAGGTTCACGAGGCGTGCTTTGTCGAGCGGACGTGCCCGTGAAATCACACGTAGGTCGGTAATGCGATCTAAGAGTTCGGTATCGCTCATTGCGGCAAATTCTACGCCGGTGATTTGGTTACGCTCGGTGCAAGTATCGTCCCACAAATGTATTTGGCGGGCGATTTCGCGAGCGGTACCTGGTGTATCACCGGTTACAATCTTCACCTGAATGCCTGCGTGCAAACACTCTTCAATAGAAGCAGGCACATCAGGGCGTACGGGGTCAGAAATAGCAGTAATACCTATAAAATTTAAGCCATTTATCACTAACTTACCATTTTCGAATATTACCGTATTCGGGTCGTCGATTACTTTATATGCAAAACCGATAGTGCGCATCGCTTGGTTTTGGTATTGTAATAGTTTTGCCTCGAAATCGGCTTGAGGAATATCGGAAAGGAATTTACCACCTTCGTGACAAAAAGTCATTACGATTTCGGGCGCTCCTTTTAGGTACAATACTGGTTTGCCCAACGCTGGTGATTGCACCAAAGTAGCCATATACTTGCGTTCGGTAGAAAAAGTGAGTTGGTTAAGCACTTCACTCCCTTCGCGTATGGGCAAGTAGTTGGTTCCTTTGCCGTAGAGCCACAATAGGAGTGCTCCTTCGGTAGGATTCCCCAGTACGTTTGGTTTTTCTTTATCAGTAAAATCGAGGTAAGCCGTAGAGTTCACCGCCATCGATTCGGCGATGAGTTTTTCACCTAATTGTTCATCTGTAAAACGATTGAAATAAGTTTCGTAGATAGTCATTTGGTTTTGGGTGAGTGTACCCGTTTTATCGGTACAAATGACGGTAGTAGCACCCATCGTCTCACAAGCGTGCATCTTGCGCACGAGGTTATTGGTAGCCATCATACTGCGCATACTGTAAGCCAAACTGAGGGTAACACTCATCGGTAAGCCTTCGGGTACCGCAACTACCACCACAGTAATAGCAATCATCGCTGTATTGAGAAGATAGTGGCCAAAATCAATCCAATCGATTTGGTTTATGTTATGAGCAGGAAGCGTAAAATATAGAATAAGGCGACCTACAATCACCAAAATTGCAATGGCGTAACTGATTTTGGTAATTATTCCTGCGAGTTTATCCAACTGTTCGTTGAGGGGAGTTTTCACTGTGTTGTCTATCTGAACCCCTTCGAACACTTTGCCATATTCGGTAGCATCGCCGACCTTTTTCACTTCAAAAATACCGTGACCATCGCATACCGAAGTACCGCGACAAACGTAGTTAGAAGGGTAAGTAGCTTCTGCCTCAAAATCGGCTGGATTGGTGGTTTTGTGTACCAAAGGTTCTCCGGTAAGGGTAGACTCGTTGATATGCATTGATACGGCTTCGAGGAGCTCGCCATCGGCGGGTACTTCTTCTCCGGTTTCCAAAATCACTATATCGCCTACTACAATATCCTTTTTGAGTACTTGTGTAATGTGTTCGTTGCGAATGACTTTATAGTAAATCTCGTCGTTTACCTGATTGAGAATTTCGAATTGTTTATTGGCTTTATGTTCAAAATAGAAAGCGACACCTGTAGCCAAGAGTACAGCAAAGAGAATCCCTATGGGCTCTAAGAAAGCATCGAAACCTTCATTATGCACCACATACTCATAAGTAGATACTCCAAAAGAGAAGACGAGGGCAACAAGAAGAATGATGATAATGGGGTCGGTGAACTTTTCTAAGAATTGTTTCCAAAGCGGTTCGCCTTCTACTGATGAGAGGGAGTTTTCACCGTATTTTTGGCGACTTTCAAGGATTTGCGCATCGGTAAGACCTTTGTAATGGTGTTTATCTGCCATAGTTTTTTGAGTAATTAAAATGCAAAGATAGCTATAATTAGCAAATTAGGAAATGAGAGAATGAGAAAAATGAGGAAATGAGAGAATTTGGAAATAAGGAAATGAGGTGCGAGCCGCACAGGCAGTCGTAGCACGACAGGCTATTAACTTTGACAAAGTTTGAGATGAAAAAGCGATGTGTTGATACTGTTAGGAGTATTCGGAAGATATCGGAGAAGTTCGGAAGAGGGTTGAGAGAAGTTTTGGTGAAAAAAGGGTGTAAGGAGGGTGGGGGTAGCTTATAGAGAGCTTATAGGAAGCTTATACGAATCTTGGACGATTGGTATAGAAAAGGTATGTAAAAAGTTGATTAATAATATAATACAACAAGGTTAAAAATGTTAAAAACGGGGTTTCGAGGCGAAAGAAAGAGAATCCTCACCCCGTCCCTCTCCCAAGGAGAGGGGGAATGTAGGGACGGAAAGGAGAAGGGATAATTAGGGAATTAGCAAATTTGAAAATGAGAAAATGGGGTGGTGAGGAGTCTTAGGGCATAGGCACTAGGGGGAAGTGTGGCGGAAAATCAAAAGAAACCTCCCCCGAACCCCCGAAGGGGGACAAGCTGGGAAAGGTGACAAACCTCCCCCTTTACACATACTCCGCTATAGCGGTGCACATACCCAGCTATTGCTGGCTATTTTCAAAGGGGGAATATAGCGACGGAAAAGAGAATTAGCAAATTAGAGAATTTGGAAATTAGCAAATTTGTGGGAGGAGTTTAGTGGGAGTGTGCGGGAGAAAAAAATATTATTATTTGGGTATATAACAGAAAAATAAGTGTATCTTTGCCTTTGGAATTTTATATCTGTGGCAAAATGCAACTTACTTGTATCATTGTAGACGATGAGCCTATGGCGCTCCAACTGCTAGAAAGTTATGTGATAAAGACTCCTTTTCTGAGGTTAGTCGGCAAATTTAGCAATGCTATTGATGTATTGACGTTCTTATATGAAGGTAGCGCGCCCGACCTTATCTATATGGATATCCAAATGCCTGAACTTACAGGGCTCCAGCTTTCTAAAAAGATACCCACCTCTACTAAAATTGTTTTCACTACGGCTTTTGACCAATACGCTATTGAGGGATATAAGGTAAACTCTATTGGATACTTATTGAAACCTTTTGATTATGCTGAGTTTTTGGAGACGGCTCAAAAGGCTTTGCTATTAAGCACTCCTTCTGTCACTGAAAAACCGCTCGAAGTAGCGCAGGATTATATGTTTGTAAAGGCAGATTACAAGCAAATAAAGGTGATGTATGATGATATTTTGTATATAGAAAGTCTTAAAGATTACGTAAAAATATACCTCAACAGTCAGCCACAACCTATTGTAACGCTGATGAGCTTGAAGAAATTGGAAGAGGAATTACCGGAAGAACGGTTTATGCGAGTGCATAGGTCGTTTATAGTAGCTCTGGACAAAGTAGAAGTAGTGGAGCGCAACCAAATAGTATTTGGCAAACAACGCATTACGATTGCTGAGAATTGTAGGGAGGCGTTTCTGAATAAAATAATGCCTAATGGTCAATAAAAAAAGTTGCTTGAAAAAATCAAGCAACTTTTTTAATTATTAGCCGTTAGTTGAATAAAGGTTTGTTCTAAGTCTTTATGCTTGTGATTAATTTGTAGTATTTTCAATCCGTTTTCTTTGGCAAAATCGAACACAGTGGGGCGCATATCTTCTGAGGTATCGAACTGTAACTGATATAGAAAATCATAGACATTATGCACTGATACTATGTTAGGCAAAGCGCGTAAGAGGCGTTCTTCGACACGAAAATCAAAAGCTACTTCTATAATTTGTTCTTTGTTTTGCAGTTCGGTCATTTTCTTATCTAACACGATGTTACCTTTATGCAATACAATCACACGGTCGGCCAAAGCTTGAATTTCTTGCATAATATGAGAAGATAGCAACACTGTTTTACGCTTACCTAACTCTTTGATAATATGGCGTATTTCTACCAGCTGATTGGGGTCGAGCCCTGTGGTAGGTTCATCGAGTATAAGAATTTCGGGGTCGTGAATAAGCGCAGAAGCCAAGCCTACACGCTGGCGATAGCCTTTGGAGAGTGCCTCTATTTTCTTATTGCTTTCAGAAGAAAGCCCTGTAAGAGCAATTACCTCTTCAATTCTATCGGAGGGAACTTTGGGGTATAGTTCAGCCATAAAGCGCAGATATTCTCGCACGTACATTTCGGTATACAACGGATTGTGTTCAGGTAAATACCCTATTGTTCTCTGTGCTTCAATAGGATTTTTTAGTATATCAATGCCATTTACTGTTATTGTTCCATCAGTAGGGGTAAGCGCTCCTGTAATCATTTTCATAGTGGTAGATTTACCTGCGCCATTAGGTCCTAAAAAGCCGGTAATTTCACCTTTTTCAAGTTGAAAACTGATAGCATTGACAGCCACTTGCTGTCCGTATATTTTTGTTAGTTGTTGAACTTCTACAGACATCTTATTTTATTTTGGGCTCAAAAGTACAAAATAATAAACAATTGGCAAGCGTAATAATTAAAAAAGGCTACCCAAATAGAGCTTTGGATAGCCTTCCTTCACTATATTTAAAAACAAATAGAAGCTAAACTACAAAGGTTTTACAAGAGTTAAGAACCATTCTTTTACTTCGCCTTCCAAAAGGGAAGCGAGTTTTTCTTCACAAGTTTTATGGTAGGCATTAAGCCATTTACGCTCTACATCGGTGAGGAGAGCCACATTAATACCTGAAGGCATAAACGGACAAAGGGTGAGGGTCTCAAAATCGTAGAAAGTGCCAAACTCGTTGCTCGCTACTTCACGCACCGTAATGAGGTTCTCGTGACGAATACCGTATTGGTTTTCGAGATATACCCCAGGTTCGTCGGAGCATACCATACCCGCTAAAAGCACTTGTGGGTTGAGGTCTTTGCGGATATTTTGAGGTCCTTCGTGTACATTCATAAAGCTACCTACCCCGTGACCAGTACCGTGACCGTAGTCCTTGTGGTTTTTCCAGAGTGCCATACGCGCATAGGCGTCGAGCTGAACACCACGAGTACCTCTTGGGAATTGTACCATTGCGAGTTGTATCATTCCTTTGAGCACGAGAGTGCTGTCGTCTATAAACTGCTGACTTACTTTGCCTAACGGAATGGTACGAGTGATATCGGTAGTGCCTTCAAGATACTGTCCGCCAGAGTCTACCAAAACACTACCTTCGGGATGTACCTCTTTACTGCCGTGCTCAGGAGCTGAATAGTGCACAATGGCGCCATTGCCTTGGTAACCAATGATACTACCAAAACTTTCGCCTACGAAGTTTTTGCCTTCGGCACGAAAGTCGCGTAGCTTCTTGCCGATACTATATTCGGTCATTGGTTCTTTGCCTACTTGGTGGGTGAGCCAGTAGAGGAACTTCACCATTGCTACCCCATCGCGTACCATTACAGTACGGAAACCTTCGAGCTCAGTAGCGTTCTTCACGGCTTTCATCAGGTTGCCAGGAGCAGGGGCTTGCACGAGTTTGTTGTCCTTTTGGAGGGCTTCAAATATCGCCTGATTGGTATTAGCAGCGAGGAGTATATTTTGTCCTTTTACGGTAGCCAAATAGTTGTAGAACTCATCATAAGCACGTACGTTTACTTTGGCTGCTGCCAAATGAGCTTCTACCTCAGGAGTGAGTTTAGCTTTTTCTACGAAAAGAGTAGCTTCTTTATCGGTGAGGGCGATATAACCGAGGAATACAGGGTTGTAAGCCACATCGCTACCGCGGAGGTTGAGTGTCCAAGCTACATCGTCTAAGGCAGTAATAAGGTGCAAGGTAGTGCGGTGGGTAGCCATTGCTTTGCGAATAGCAGTAAGTTTCTCGGCTACGGTTTGTCCTGCCCATTTATCGGGGTGTACGAAAATGTGATGAAGAGGGTCTTTTTCGCGGTTTGTCCAGATAAGGTCGATGAGAGGTTTATGTACCAATTTGATATTGTGAGTGGCTAAGGTAGCTTGTAGTTTTTCCCAAGCGATGTGAGAGGTTGCCAAGGCGTTGAGTGCCACAGTAGCCCCAGCAGGAAGTACTGATACGAGCCAATCGGCATAATCGGGAGTGCCTTCTACACCGTCCTTGAAGAGGTCGATGCCAGAGCCTTTAAGCTCGATAGCCGATTGTACAAAGTAACGAGAGTCCGTCCACAAGCCGGCTTTATCTTTGGTAACGACTACAAAACCCGCAGAGCCTGTAAATCCAGAGAGCCAAGCGCGTTCGAGCCATTCTTTGGGTAGGTATTCACTAAGGTGAGGGTCGGCGCTGAATACCACAAAAGCGTCGATGTGGTTTTCTTGCATTTTAGAGCGCAAGAGGGATAATTTTTCGGGTGTATTCATTGTTTATAGTTTTGAATTTTTGTAAATCTCTTTTCTATGACCTATATTGACAACTTCTACAGTGAGTATTTTATCAAAAATGTCATAGATAATTCTATAGTTTCCTACTCTTATTCTATAGGCATCAGAACCTGATAGTTTGATATAACCAAAAGGTCTTGGATTGTAAGCCAGAGAGAGAATAGCAGTCTTAACAGCAGAATAATTAGGTTCAGAAAGTCCATCTAAAAACTTCTCTGCTTTTTTCTTCAATACAACAGTATATTCTTTTTCTGTTTTGGTTTTAGTTTTCATTTTGATTACGGCGAGCTTCTATTCTTTTAAATACTATATCAGCAGGCTCAGCAGGAGTTGGGTCGGCTTTAGATTCGTAATAGAGTTGTAAATCTTCTAACTCTTCATATAATTCAGCAATTCTCAAAAGCTCGTAGTATTGTTCAATAGGAACAACTGCCGAGAGTGTATTGCCTTGTCTATCGGTTAGAAAAGTGGGTTCTTGTAAAATCATTGTATTCATATTTTACTTGGGATAATTCAGATTTTTATCAGTGAGGTGGTGAAGAGTTTCTAAATATTTCTTAGCTTCATACTTCGCCATTGGGAGGTTATTGTTGTAGAAATTGCCACATTCTAAAGCCGATGCACCAGGAATGTCACCTTCAAAATTAGCGATATACTCAAAGAGTTCGGTAATCAAGGGGGCGATATCTTTAGAGGTATAGTCACCAGCGAGAATGAGGTAATTACCGGTCATACAGCCCATAGGCCCCCAATAGATAATCTTGTCTTTCCACTCGGGATTGTTGCGCAACCAAGTAGCGGCGAGGTGCTCGATAGTATGTGTTTCGGGACTACCGAGTACGGGCTCACGGTAGGGGAGCTTCATACGGATATCGAAAGAGGTAAGCACTTCCTTGCCTACATAGTCTTTACGCGATACATAAATGCCACGCTCGAGTTTGAGGTGGTCGATACAAAAACTTGCTATTCTTTCCATTTTGTTTAGTTAAGAGGTAAGAGATAAGAGATAAGAGATAAGAGATAAGAGGTAAGAAATGGTACCTTTTACATTCTAACTCGTTGTTAATTGATATTTAATTGAAATTCTTGAGTGAAATCGGAGTAGTCTTCTATTTTGAAAGCGAGAATATCTCTTACAGAGAGGCAAAACCATTTGATATTTTTTAGGCTTTGTATAGCACGAAAAAGGGTTCGCAAATCGCCTTCAGTAGCATAAGTACTCCCTTGTATCCAATAAAAATTATTTTGCTTAAGTACTTTTCTAATTTCAGCATAAGCGTTGTGATATGGATCTTTATAATGTTTCTTTAGCTCAAAAACTATTAAGTCAAAAGCTATAGCGTGCATAATTCTTCCTCTTCAACGGGTTTAAACATATCTTCTTTTTCAAAGAATAATTCGTCATTGTCCGTTTTTACTTCAATGACAATTCCTATAAAGGGATTTTGTTCTATTTCGGTAACGGTAGCTTCTACCCAATCGGGTTTTTCTGTGAGTTGAGGAGAAACCCACACGCGTTGTCCTATGTTAAATTTACTTTCCATTTTGTTTATGTAAGAGATAAGAGGTAAGAGATGATACCTTTACTTCTTGTTAATTGATATTTAGTTGAAATTCTTGAGTAAAGTTGTTTAGGAGTGTCTGAATTTTCGGAGAAGCTCGGAGAGTTTCTGAAAAAACTCTAACGTCTGATGCCTAATAAACTACCCCGCAAAGGTATTAAACCTGTCATTAAAAAACAAATGTTTTAAGGAAATTGTTTTAAGAATCTATAATTCCACTAGTAGAGATATTACTCTTAATCACCATTTTCTTATGTGTTTTAGTCGTTTTAATAATACAAAAAAGACGACTCAACTTTTTTACTTATCATCAAAAATATGGAGTATATTCAGGTAAAAGATAAAAAATAATGTGATACAAAGATATGATTTTTAGAAGATAAAAACAAAAAAACATTGCCAAAGTTTGTAACTTTAGCAATGTTAAGCACGGGTGGAGGGATTCGAACCCCCATCAACGGTTTTGGAGACCGCTATTCTACCCTTGAACTACACCCGTATTTTAAAAAAGTTTTGAGTTTTTATGCTCAAAACTTTTTTGTATTAAATAATATTTAACCTAACCTTCTAAGCTAATTAGTCAAGAATTTCAGTTACTTGACCAGCACCTACGGTACGACCACCTTCGCGGATAGCGAAACGAAGACCTACGTTAAGAGCGATAGGTTGCAACAATTCTACTTCGATAGTTACGTTATCACCTGGCATAACCATATCAACACCTGGTTGCAAGTGGATAGTACCGGTTACGTCGGTAGTACGTACGTAGAATTGAGGACGGTAGTTGTTGTGGAATGGAGTGTGACGACCCCCTTCTTCTTTAGAAAGGATATACACCTCAGCTTTGAATTTAGCGTGTGGAGTTACAGAACCTGGTTTACAGATTACCATACCACGTTTGATGTCTTTTTTGTCGATACCACGAAGCAACAAACCTACGTTGTCACCAGCTTCACCACGGTCGAGGATTTTGCGGAACATTTCAACCCCAGTAATAGTAGAGGTCAATTTTTCAGCACCCATACCGATGATTTCAACTGCATCACCTGTTTTAGCTTCACCAGTTTCGATACGACCAGTAGCAACGGTACCACGACCGGTGATAGTGAACACGTCTTCGATAGGCATCAAGAATGGTTTATCGATGTCACGAGTTGGAAGTTCGATCCATTTATCAACAGCGTCCATAAGGGCGAGTACAGTATCAACCCATTTTTTCTCACCGTTAAGAGCACCAAGAGCTGAACCTTGTATGATAGGAGTGTTATCGCCATCGTATTGGTAAGAGCTCAAAAGCTCGCGCATTTCGAGTTCTACGAGTTCCAACAATTCTGGGTCGTCTACCATATCTACTTTGTTCATAAACACAACGATACGAGGAATACCTACTTGGCGACCGAGGAGGATGTGCTCACGAGTTTGAGGCATAGGTCCGTCGGTAGCGGCAACTACGAGGATAGCACCGTCCATTTGGGCAGCACCTGTAATCATATTCTTTACGTAGTCGGCGTGGCCAGGACAGTCTACGTGTGCGTAGTGACGAGTAGCTGTTTGGTATTCTACGTGAGAGGTATTAATGGTAATACCACGTTCTTTTTCTTCGGGAGCGTTGTCGATTGAATCGAAGCTACGAACTTCTGAAAGACCAGCGTCGGCTAATACTTTAGTAATAGCGGCTGTCAAAGTTGTTTTACCGTGATCCACGTGTCCAATAGTACCAATATTCAAGTGGGGTTTGGAACGATCAAATGTTTCTTTTGCCATTTTTAAATAAATTTTAAATCTTAGTTATATAAATGAGTGTTTGATGTGTGTACAAAATACGTGAGAGCTGATGACGAGATTTGAACTCGTGACCTCTTCCTTACCAAGGAAGTGCTCTACCCCTGAGCTACATCAGCATACAAAAAAAGAGCGGGAGACGAGGTTCGAACTCGCGACATTCAGCTTGGAAGGCTGACGCTCTACCAACTGAGCTACTCCCGCAAAAAAATAAAAATATGACAGTGGGGAGAACAGGATTCGAACCTGTGAAGGTAAAACCAGCAGATTTACAGTCTGCCCTCGTTGGCCGCTTGAGTATCTCCCCCGAATATTTGAACTATTAAAATATGTACTTTTTTTGAGCCGGCAGAGGGATTCGAACCCACGACCCCGAGATTACAAATCACGTGCTCTGGCCAACTGAGCTATGCCGGCGTCTATCTTTTTACAGAGCGCAAAAGTATAACATTTTTTTTTATCGACAAAATTTTTAGCACTTTTTTTTACGAAAATATTTTGACTGTAAATACAAACATTTGAATATCAGATGTATTTTCTGAATAATATGTTTTAACCTTATTGCTATTTTTTTAGCTTACGTGAATAATTAGCCAATTAGGGTTTGGCAAAGCTTTGTGATGTAAAAGTAAACAAAAATACGATGCGAACCGCACGAGCAAGGGTGGGGCATACGGACAAGTAATAAGGTTTAAACGGGGGATAAGTGGGGTTACAGTGGCTCTACAGTGGCTCTACAGTGGCTCTACAGTGGCTCTACAGTGGCTCTACAGTGGCTCTACAGTGGCTCTACAGTGGGTCTACAGTGGGTCTAGAATGAAGAAAAGACAAACAAAAGACGAAGAATGAAGAAAGAAAACTTCTGTGATTGATACATAGGGGAGGTACGTTTACTGAAAGAATCAAGGGGAGTTGTAGAAGGGAAGCTTATGCGCAAGAATGTTTGGGTTGTTTTGAGCCAAAATAAGTCATTAAAATTGCTCTAATACTTGTATGCGTTTGCGAATAGGTGGGTGGGTGGCGAACATTGCAAAAAAGCCTTCGGCTTTATAGTCGATGAAGAGTTCTTTTACTTCGTCGTTATCTACACCTTCGATGGTGGAGTGCCCTGAGATTTTCTTTAAGGCATTGGCTAATGCCAAAGACTTATGGGTCATTTCAACAGCTCCTGCATCAGCCATATATTCGCGACTGCGAGAAAGTGCCAACTTAAAGAGTATTGAAAAGAAATAGACAACCCCTGCTACCAATAAGACTACCAGCACAACAGCTCCTCCCCCACCCTTTTCGTTTCGCCTATTGCGTGAAGAATACAACTGACTGTTGAGCATCGTGCGGAAAGCGATATTGGCAATCGTGGCAAAAATACCTACAAACACAATGGTAATAATAAGCAAACGGACATCGCGGTTGCGGATATGGGTAAGTTCGTGAGCTATCACCCCTTCGAGTTCGTCGTCGTTAAGCGTGTTGATAATACCACGTGTGAGGGTGACGGCAAAGGTTTTTTGGTTGATACCAGAAGCAAAAGCATTGAGCGCATCGCTTTCTATAATATAGAGCTTAGGCATAGGCATTCCGACACTCATACAAAGGTTCTCGGTGAGATTATACACCCGCATATTCTCACGGCGTTCTAAGGGACGAGAGTGAGTGGCGGTTTGTATCATTTGGGTATTGAAGAAGTAGGAGATTACAAACCATATAGCTACCCCTATCAGCACCACAGGGACTACTGAAAGGAATTGAGCATTCACAGCCTCTATATCTTGGTCGTTAAGCATATACAATACCGCATAGGTTCCCGCAAGGATTAGCAAGGGGAAAGCTAATAAATACAGAACAGACTTGGTGTTATTTCGTGCGATTTGTTGTCGGATACCAAGATATTGCATAATTTAAGTTTTTATTATTACCCATTTTTCTTTACTTGCAAAGATAGGAGTGGCAAAGATATTAGTTTTATATGAGAATACCAAACAATGTTCAAAAAAACAAATAAAGGAGACGCTATAAAACATCTCCTTTATATATCTTCTGTGCATTCGATTAGCTAAACGAAATCTCTGGAGCTTTATCCAACTGCTGGCGTTGTTCTGTACCCAAATCGAAGAAGGGTTGTGGAGTCATTTTCTTGAAACCTGCTACGATGTTAGTAGGTATCGATTGGATAGCGGTATTCAGCTCTTTGGTAGTAGAGTTGAAGAAGCGACGCACTGACGCCAATTTATTTTCTATATCGGCAATTTCTTGTTGGAGGTGCATAAAGTTAGTATTCGCTTTCAAATCAGGATAAGCTTCTACTTGGATATTGAAAGCGCCCATAGCAGAAGAAAGTTCTTTCTCAGCTGCAATCTTATCGTTTATATCAGTAGCGCTCATAGCACGACTGCGCGCTTGAGTGATTTTGGTGAGCACATCGGACTCGTGAGTCATATAGCCTTTTACGGCTGCTACGAGTTGAGGAATAAGGTCGTGACGTTGCTTGAGTTGCACATCGATATCAGCAAAGGCATTCTCACGATTATTGGCTAATGCTACCAATTTATTATTGGCACTAATGTACCAAAATACTACAATCACTATGATTGTGATGGTTATTATAAGTCCCATATTTAATTTAATAATTTACAATTAATATTAACAATTAAAACTATGCCTCCAATGAGGAATTGGATAATTAAAGTCTTTTTTTAGCTTGGTTTTATCTAACACTGAGTAGGCAGGGCGCGTTACTTTGCTTGGAAACTCATCAGAACGACAGGGCAATACTTTACAATTATTACCCGATTGTGCTACAATAGTTACTGCAAAGTCATACCACGAGCAAACCCCTTCGTTAGAGAAGTGATAGACCTCACGTTTGCCTTTATACCAAAGGTTTTCGACTGCTTGCACAATAAAATCGGCTAAATCAGAAGCGTTGGTAGGGGTGCCTACTTGGTCGAACACTACTTTTAGTTCAGTACGTTCGGCACTGAGACGCTGAATAGTCTTTACAAAGTTATGACCGAAACGCAATGAGTACAACCACGCTGTACGGATAATGAGATGTTCAATGCCTGCTTGTTGTATTGCTTGTTCGCCTGCTAATTTAGTACGCCCATACACCCCAAGAGGTGTGGTTGGGTCGGTTTCGGTATAAGGAGTGTTTTTACTTCCTCCGAATACATAATCGGTGGAGATATGAATAAGAGGCAAGTTGTGTTCTTTACAAACAGTTGCTAAATTCTCGACAGCTGTATGATTGATAAGAGTTGCGAGAGCTGAGTCGTCTTCGGCCTTATCTACATTGGTATAAGCTGCACAATTAACAATGACACCAATATTATTGAGTTGCACAAAAGCACGAATAGCTTGGACATCACAGATGTCCAAGCTATTTATATCCGTGAAATAGTAGCAACTTTTCTTGTGAGGATTAGCCTGAATTTCAGAACCTAATTGCCCACTACCTCCAGTTACTAAAACATTCATTTACTATTAGCTAACAGCGTAAGCGTTACTATCTACCTCTACGCTTTGTTTATCGCGAAAGCTATTATATAATCTGTTTACGTCTGCTTTATACTTATCGGGCACATTATTGCCATAAGTTCTGTTAAGCTCTATAAACTTTTGTTTTAAATCAGGAGTAATTGCAGTGTTGAAATTCTCCATATACAAAATGTGTTCTACTAATTTTACAAATTCTTCCATAGTTCTATAAATGTTTAATCATTGTTTGACGAGGCAAAAGTACGAATAAATTTATTATTGACAAAAAAATAGTTATCAATTTAAATTAACAGGTTATTAACAGAGTTATCAACAGGGGGAATTTAGATAAAAGGTAAAAGGTAAAATTAGAGAATTAGAGAATGAGAAAATTAGAGAATGAGAGAATGTGGGGATTAGCAAATTAGAAAAATTATTGGAGTTTATAGTATTTTTATTATCTTTGCGCTCTGTAAAACATCATTAAAACATTCATAAAAAAACATTTATCATTATGGGAATTTTTGACAAACGCGAGAACTACAAACCTTTTGAATATCCTGAGGTTATGGAGTTTGTGAACGCTATGCACAAATCGTTTTGGGTACACTCAGAAGTGGAGTTTACTGCCGATATTCAGGATTTTAAATCGGAGTTAACACCTGTGGAAAAAGAGGCAGTGAAGCGCGCCCTATTAGGTATCGCCCAAGTGGAAGTATCGGTAAAGACTTTCTGGGGAGACCTCTATGACCTCTTCCCTAAACCTGAATTCAACGGATTAGGGGCTACTTTTGCCGAATGTGAGTTCCGCCACAGCGAGGCTTACGCACGCTTATTGGAGGTTTTGGGCTACAACAACGAGTTTGAAAACTTATTGGAGGTACCTGTTTTTAAAGAACGCAGTAATGTATTAAAAGAATACTTGGCTAAAAATCGTGAGAACGCTATGGAGCGGATTCTGTTTTTCACATTGATTATTGAGAATGCTTCGTTGTTCAGTCAGTTTGCTACTATTCTTTCATTTACGCGTTTTAAAGGGTTCTTGAAAAACGTAGCGAATATTATTGCGTGGACATCGGTAGACGAACAGTTACACGCCAATGCAGGTATTTATATTCTCAAAAAGATATTTGAAGAAAATCCAGAAATGAAAGCTAAAGCCGAAGAAGATGCGACTACTTTTATCCGTAGTTATATCACTTTGGAAGACAAGATGCTAGACTGGATTTTTGAACAAGGTGAATTGGAGTTCTTTAGCAAAAAAGACTTGTCGAACTATATGCGTTATCGTTTGGACGACTCGCTTACACAATTGGGATTAGGAAAACCTTTTGGAATTTCGGGAGAGGAAGCTAAACCGATGATGTGGTTTGAGGAGGAAGTGTTCAGCAATGAGCTTGATGACTTCTTTGCCAAACGCCCTACTGCTTATACTAAACACGACAAGAGTATTAGCGAAAACGATTTGTTTTAGATAAAATAAGAGGTAAGAAGTAAGTTTCTTACCTCTTATTTTTTAGTTGAATGCCAAAGGTCTATCGGTAGAGAAAACTTGTATACCTTTCTTTGCCCACTCGGTATATAGGTGGTCGCCTTTGGTAGCAGCACGCTTATCTAAGTTACCTAACGTACCTAATATAGCAGGTATTTTTAGTTGGTTTAAACGTTCGTACAGCTGATCAGGAGCTAAACGAATACCGGTGAAAGCCAACAACTTCTGTTTAGGAATGCCGGTTTGCAAAATACGGTTCAGTTCGTCTTCATTGCGGGCGCTCACCGAAAGGAGCATCTCAGGAGCTACCTTATGCAAGGCTTCGGCTTGTGCAGTATTATAACTGATAAGCACCACTTGCGCTTCCATCTTCTCTTCGCGCACTAAATCTACCACTTTTTGATAAGAAATACCCTTTTTAAAATCTAACATTAAGTACCCCTTATTGGTTTTACACCACGAAAGTACGTCTTTTAAAAACGGAATCTGAAAAGCAGTTACATTACCGAACTCATCTTTGAGTTTTTCAGTGCGCAACTGTGCGGTAGTAAGCGCTGATACGACCCCTTGACCTGTGGCGGTACGCCCTAACTTATCGTCGTGCATCAGGAGCAAATCGCCGTCGGCACTCTCGAAGATATCTATCTCAAAGCTGTGTATTCCTTTCTTGGAAAGGTACTGAATGCTTTCCAAACAGTTTTCGGGATAGCCTTTAAGTTGCTCTCCTCCCCCACCCCGATGAGCAGAAACAATGGGTTTGGAGGTGAAATACATTTGGTTAGTAATCTCCTCTTGGGGGATTATCTGTCCGGTTGAGGGGCTTTTGCAAGCCATTGCGAGGCACAAAAGCGATAAAGTGATGATATATTTCTTCATTAAAAACATATTTTTTTTGCAAAGATAAATAAAATGTGGAAATAAGGAAATGAGAGAATGAGAAAATGAGAAAATTTGGAAATTAGCAAATGAGTAGTGATAAAAATAGTTTTTTGACAGGTCAGACAAGTCAGACGATTCAGATGAGATTAAAGGCTTTATTGGAGAGACTGAGGAGATAGAAAGATATCGGAAAAGAACGGAAGGGAAAATTTAGGCAAAAGGTAAAAAATGAGCTGTAAGGAGGGTGGGGTTAGCTTATAGAGAGCTTATAGGAAGCTTATACGAATCTTGGACGATTGGTATAGGAAGGGTGTGTAAAAAATTGATTCATAATACAATACAACAAGGCTAAAAATGTTAAAAACGGGGTTTCGAGGCGAAAGAAAGAGAATCCTCACCCCGTCCCTCTCCCAAGGAGAGGGAGAATGTAGTGACGGGAAAGAGAATTGGTAAATTAGAAAATTTGGAGATTAGCAAATTTGCAGGAGGAGTTTAGGGGGAGTGTGGTGGCGGAAAGGCGGAGGAAAAGCGATTGAAAAATAGCATTTTGTTATATCGAACTGACATAAATTCAAAAAAATATTCGTACCTTTGCCGTTCATAAACTCTCAACTAAAAAAGTGGAAAATATACAAGCTATAAAACAGCGATTTAGCATTATTGGCAACGACCCTAAGTTGAATCGCGCTATCGAAAAAGCCACACAAGTAGCCCCTACTGACATTTCGGTACTCATCACCGGAGAAAGTGGGGTGGGGAAAGAGGCTATACCGCGCATCATTCACTCGTTGTCCCTACGCAAACACGGCAAATACATAGCCGTGAACTGCGGAGCAATCCCCGAAGGGACTATCGATTCGGAACTTTTTGGTCACGAAAAAGGCGCTTTTACGGGAGCTACCGCTACCCGTAGTGGGTATTTTGAAGAAGCCGATGGCGGGACTATCTTCTTGGACGAGGTAGGTGAATTACCCCTCACTACCCAAGTGCGCCTCTTGCGGGTGCTCGAGAATGGCGAGTTCATAAAAGTAGGTTCGTCGGTAGTGCAGAAGACGAATGTGCGCATTGTGGCGGCTACCAATGTGCAAATGCAAGAAGCTATTAAAAAAGGACGTTTTCGCGAAGACCTTTACTACCGACTCAGCACAGTAGAGATACATTTGCCTCCTTTGCGCGAACGCAAAGACGATATCCACTTGCTTTTCCGCAAGTTTGCTTCGGATTTTGCCGAGAAATACAAAATGCCTCCTGTGAAGCTCAGCGAAGATGCGGTACATCTGCTCACGAACTACCGTTGGAGCGGGAATATCCGTCAGTTGCGGAATGTAGCCGAGCAGATTTCGGTACTTGAACAGCGCAGGGATATTACGGCGAGCATTTTGCGCACCTACTTACCTGATGAGGGTAGCAATCTACCACAGGTTGTACCTCAGCAAGCGCGCCAGGATAGTGATTTTAGCAACGAACGCGAATTGCTTTACAAGGTGCTTTTCGATATGAAATCTGACCTCAACGACTTGAAAAAGCTTACCCTTGAATTGCTACAACACGGTAATTCAGCACAAGTACAACAGGACAACGAGGGACTTATTCACCGCATCTACGGCAATGATTCGCACAAGAATGAGGCGAGCTCTCCGGCTTATTCTATTATTCCCGTACCTCCTACCGAGAAGGAAATCCTGTCTCACGAAGAGGTGTACGACTATGAGGAAGCTGCGGAAGAAGAGCGTTTTTCACTTCAAGAGCAAGAGCGAGAGATGATACGCAAGTCGTTAGAACACAACGGTGGCAAGCGCAAGGAAACCGCCAAAGCCTTGGGGATTTCGGAGCGGACGCTATATCGCAAACTAAAACAGTATAATATGATTTAGGCACTAAGCTTTGGGGCATAAGCCTTAGGCAATAGGAGGTCAGAGGAGAGGACTTTCTGCCCAGCCGGACGAGGCGGAGTTTTGGGAAAGGATTGTTAATTATTAATTGTGAATTGTTACTTATTTAGATGAAATCATATAAAATAGGCATTATTGGGCTGGGTTATGTGGGCTTCCCCTTAGCTTGTCTGTTTGCCAAAAAATATCCCACAGTGGGTTACGACCCCTATACGGCGCGAGTGGAGAGCCTCAACACGGGTATTGACACTACGGGCGAAATCGGTAGTGAAACCCTTAAAGAGCGATTGGCTACCCACCTCATTTGCACTGCAAACCCTGAGGACGCTAAGGATTGTAATGTGTACATAGTGGCAGTACCTACACCTATCGACCTCTATCAGCAACCTGACCTTACCGCTTTGCGCGAAGCGAGCCAAACAGTAGGCGCATTGCTAAAAAAAGGAGATATAGTGATTTACGAATCGACGGTTTACCCAGGAGTGACGGAAGAGGTGTGTGTGCCTATCTTGGAAAGCGTGTCGGGGCTTGCATACAACTGCGATTTCTTTGTGGGTTACTCGCCCGAGCGCATCAACCCTGGTGATAAGCACCATACCGTGGAGACTATCTGCAAGATTACCTCAGGCTCTACCCCCGAGGTAGCACAGGAAATAGATATGCTCTACAATTCAGTGCTGAGGGGAGGCACTTACCTTGCCCCGTCTATAAAAGTAGCCGAAGCCGCCAAAGTGATAGAGAACGCTCAGCGTGATGTGAATATCGCCTTTATGAATGAGATAGCGAAGATATTCAATATTTTAGAGATTGACACTAATGCGGTGATAGATGCAGCGAGTAGCAAGTGGAACTTCTTGCCCTTCCGCCCTGGTCTGGTAGGAGGACACTGTATAGGGGTAGACCCTTACTACCTTATACAAAAAGCTAAACTGCACGGCGTATCGCCACGCTTAATGATGGAAGCTCGCAAGACGAACGACTCGATGGGAGGCTATATCGCCTATCAGATTATCAACCGCTTGTGTTTACAAGGTATGCCTGTGAAGGACAGCCGAATCCTACTCTTAGGTTTTACATTCAAAGAAAACTGCCCCGACACTCGCAATACGAAAGTAGTGGATATCTACCGTACCCTTGAAAACTTTACTAACAATATTACAGTGTATGACCCTTGGGCAGACCCTAAGCGCGCTCTTGAAGAGTACGGCATTACAGTAGCTACTAAACCACAAAACCTCCCTACAAACAACGATGTAGTGGTGCTTTGCGTGGCGCACCAAGAGTTTCTGCAGATGAATATAGGAAATTACTTAAAAGAAGACGGTATCGTTTACGACGTAAAGGGGAAATTGAAAGTGAAGAAGAATGTGTTTAGGTTATAAAAGTTGTATAGTAAAAAACTTTTTCCTACCTTTGTCGCCTAAAATATTCACATACAATGAAGAAAATATACTTGCTAATGCTTTGTGCTTTTCCGTTTTTGGCAAAGGCACAATACACTGAAATTATTAACTCAAACCTCCCAGGTACTTCACAAAGTGCTTATGCAGTAGGAGCGAGAGTATTACAATTTGAAGGAGGTTTATGGTACGAGCACAACCACCACAAAGAGACAGGCACTTCTATGGATTTTACTGGAATGAACTATGCAGTGCGTTATGGTTTTTATAAAGAAGAATTGGAAGTGATGCTCAATGGTACTCTTGCTTATGACCGTACAATTGCACCTAACGGTACGACTTCGCACTTTGGCTTTGTGAACAATACTATCGGAGCTAAGTATTTACTCTTTAAACCTGCTTTTTTAGATGAAGAGCCGAGTATTTACAGTTGGAAGGCTAATAACTCTTTCAGATGGCGCAATCTCACACCTTCCATATCTCTTTATGCAGGGGTGAATTTCTTACCAAACAAGCGATATTACTACGAGTCAATACCGGCACTCTCTCCCAAAGTAGCAGCTATCTTTCAAGCAGAGCCTATCCCCCGTGTGGTGTTGGTAGCAAACGGTATCATTGATAGGTTCTTAAGCGGAAAAAACACCGAATACAGCTATTTGTTCACCGTTACTCATAACTTAGACAATGGTTGGTTTAGTATCTTTGCAGAGCATCAAGGTATTCACAGCCAGCATTACAACGACCAGATTACGCGCCTTGGCGTTGCCTTCTTGCTTTCCGATAAAATACAACTCAATGCCGATATGGGCTTTGGCTGGAAAGATACCCCACAACGCTATATGGGATTGTTCGGGGCTTCTTATCGCATCGATAACCACAACAGCTATATCAAGAAGGTATTGAGTGAAACAATAGAAACCACCAAAATACAACACAAGAAAAAACCTAAAAGAAACAGACGTAATGCCATTGATCCTGATTAAAGAACTCACCACTAAAAAGGAACTTACCGAGTTTGTGAAGTTCCCTTTGTCTTTATACAAAAACAACCCTTATTGGGTGCCACCTCTCATCAGTGACGAGGTAGCCTCTTTTGACAAAACCAAGAACCCTGTATTCGACAATGCCGAAGCCTTCTTTTACGGAGCTTACAATGAGAAAGGTAAAATGGTGGGGCGCGTAGTAGCTATTATTAATCAGCACGACCTTAAACAGAACATAAAGAAAGTGCGGTTTGGTTGGCTGGATATGGTAGACGACATTCAAGTAACACAAGTTCTCTTGGATAAGGTAGCTGAAAAAGCTCGTGAGTATCAATTGGAGTATATGGAAGGTCCGATAGGTTTTTCGAATATGGACAAAGTGGGATTGCTTACTGAAGGTTACGACCATCTCTCGAATATGATGACGTGGTATAACTATCCTTATTATAATCGGCATTTAGAGCAATTAGGCTTTACTAAAGAAAAAGGTTTTGTAGAGATGAAATTCCCAGTAAAGAACTCTAAACCTGAGCTCTTTAAGAAAACTGCTGAAGCTATAAAAAAACGCTATGGGGTAAAGTTTATTGATACGCCTACTACTAAAGAAGTGCTCAAACACGTAGATGCAATGTTTGACCTTTACAACGAAACTTATTCTAAGTTAGCCTCCTACGTGCCTATAACCGAACGTCAGCGCGAGTACTTCAAACAAAAGTATATCCCTTTTATCAATCCTGAGTATGTACGTTTTATTGAAGATAAGGACGGTAAACTGATATGTTTTGCCATAGTGATGCCTTCGTTCTCTAAAGCATTACAAAAGGCGAAAGGCAAACTCTTCCCTTGGGGTTGGTGGTATTTGTTACAATCGAAACGACATCACGATACGGTGGAGTTCTACCTTATTGGGGTAGCGCCCGAATACCAAAGTAAGGGTATTCCCGCCTTGTTGTTCGACTATTATTATGATATATTCACCCGCAATGGAGTTACTCATTGCGTGATTACTCCTGAACTCGAAGAAAATATTGCTATTCAACAACTCTGGAAGAGCTTTGACCCGGTTATCTTTGCTCGCCGTGCTACCTTTAAAAAACAGGTAAGAGATTAAATGTAAAATGAATTATCTTCTCCCTTTTCTGGCAGTGGTATTAGGCTACTCATTCGTTACCTTTTTTAAACCTGCCCAACAGCAATACACCAAACTACTACTCTCTTTCAGTGGCGCTTACCTATTGGCACTCACTGTATTCGTGCTGATACCCGAAGTATATCACTCTCACGATGAGCAGCACGATTTTAAATACATAGGGCTATTTGTGATAGTAGGAGTACTCTTGCAAATTGTCTTAGAGTTTTTTTCGCACGGAGCCGAACACGGTCACACCCAGCACCCACACCAGCATAGTGCTTTCCCGCTCTCACTGTTTACCAGCCTTAGTATTCACTCCATTTTAGAAGGTTTCCCGCTATCTCACGGGCATAATCACGACCTTGTGTATGGTATATTCGTACACAAACTGCCTGTGGCTATTGTGCTTACTACCTTTTTTATTAATTCAGGAGTGAACAAGTGGAAGACAGCACTGTTTTTACTCTTTTTTGCTCTAATGACGCCATTAGGCACTTTTTTAAGCAACACAGTACCAAGCCTTATCAGTTACCACACGGAGCTTTCGGCTATTGTAATAGGTATTTTCTTGCATATTTCTACCGTTATCTTATTTGAAAACTCCGAAGGACATCGCTTTAACCTATTAAAGTTTTTAAGCGTTTGTGTAGGATTTGCGGTAGCATATCTTACATAAAAGAAAATTAGCAAATTCGTAAATTAACCAATGAAGACAATAAAAAAATTCTTATGCATTAGTGTTTTATGGGTAGTAGCCTGTCAGTCGCAAAGAGAGGCAGTTTTTACGATGAAAGACCTCGCTGTTATTCCGCAACCTGAATCGGTGGTGCCAGGTAAGGGTAGTTTCCGGTTTACTAAGGAAACTGTTTTTGTAATTGACCCTGCTTTGATGCCAGCTCGGTTGCCTTTTCTCGAACAATTTGAGAAGGCTTCGGGATTTAGGTTTTCTGTACAAAAAGTAGCTCTCTTGACTAATTACGTAGTGATTGACACTGATACATCTCTTCCTAAAGAAGGTTACACCCTCACTGTAAATCCTAAAGAAATTATCATTAAGGCAGGTGGTTACAACGGGGCGCTTTACGCCCTCGAAACGCTCCGTCAGCTACTGCCTAAAGAGTTTGAAAGCACTACACCCGTGAAGACTGATTGGACGGTGCCCGCAGTTACCATCACTGATGCTCCTCAGTACGCTTGGCGCGGATTGATGCTGGACGTCTCTCGCCATTTCTTCCCCAAAGAATATATACTGAAAACCCTCGACCGTATGGCAATGCTCAAGCTCAATACCTTCCACTTCCACTTAATAGACAATGAAGGTTGGCGCATCGAAATTAAAAAGTATCCTAAACTTACCGAAATAGGTGCGTGGCGTGTAGACCAAGAAGATAAACTATGGAATGAGCGCACTCCTAACTCCGCCAACGCCTTTGCCAATCCTGCGACAGCTCCTAAAAAATATGGAGGTTTCTATACCCAAGAATATATTAAAGAGATTGTAGCCTACGCCTCTGCACGTGGCATTACGGTAATCCCCGAAATAGAAATGCCTGCCCACGCAATGAGTGCCATAGCGGCTTACCCCGAACTGTCTTGTCACAAACGCCCCATAGGAGTACCCTCAGGCGCGGTGTGGCCTATCACCGATATTTATTGTGCGGGGCAAGAAGAAACTTTCACTTTCTTGGAAGATGTACTTACCGAAGTGATGGAACTCTTCCCCAGCAAATACATTCACGTAGGTGGCGACGAAGCCACTCACACCGAATGGGAAAAGTGCCTCAAATGCCAAGCACGTATGAAAGACCATCATTTAAAAGATGTGCACCAATTGCAGAGTTATTTTATCAAGCGTATAAATGATTTCTTAGTATCCAAAGGGCGCACTTTGGTAGGTTGGGACGAGATAATGGACGGGGGTTTGGCTAACAATGCAGTGGTGATGAACTGGCGCGGTATCGAGGTAGGTAAAAAAGCCCTCGAACAAGGTAACCCTGTTGTCCTCACTAGCGATTGCTATATAGACAACTATCAAGGTCTTCCCGACTATGAGCCTCAAGCCAATGGCGGTTACTTACCGCTCAAAACCCTTTACCATTACAGTCTTGAAAAAGAAAACCTCAGCCCAGAACTACAGAAAAAAGTTTTGGGTACGCAAGTCAACTTATGGGCTGAATACATAGCTACCCCTGAACATTCGGAATATATGCTCTTTCCGCGATTGTTGGCGCTTGCTGAAATCAGTTGGACAACCGATAACTTGAAGAATTGGGACAACTTTATAAATCGCACTCAAGCCTTTATGAAGCGTTTGGACGTGATGAAGGTGAACTATGCCCGCTCTATGTACCAAGTAGTGCCTACCGTTGAAAACCAAAAGGGGAATATCTTTCTAAAATTAGACTGTGAAGTCCCCAACGCCGACATTCGCTACGCTTTGGGAGATACTCCTATAGAAAAAGCTACGAAATACCGCCAGCCTATTGCGCTGAATAGAAGCACAACCTTTAAAGCAACTGTTTTCAGTGGAAAGGCGACCAACACCATTACCACTGGCGAGGTAACATTCCACAAAGCGATAGATAAGAAAGTAAGTTACAGTCCACTTTATCACAAGAGTTACCAAGGGCAAGGAGAAGCGACACTCACCAATGTCATTCGCGGTACCAAAAACTTTCACGATGGGCAATGGCTCGGTTGGTTAGGTGACGATGTAACCCTTACCCTCGATTTGGAGCAAGCTACTGAGGTGAGAGAAGTGCGTATAGGCGCAATGGATGCCCAAGCATCTGGTATTTACTTTCCCGTAGAATTTATAGTATCCCTTTCAAACGACGGTAAAAACTACCGTGAAGTAGCAACTCACAATGAGCCTTGTGTAGTGAGAGGGAAAGCCACCTTAAAAGATTTTGTATTGAAGTTTAGTCCAACGGAAGCACGCTATATCAAGCTCACTCTCAAAAACGTAAAAACACCCCCAAAAGGAGGTGATGCTTGGCTTTTTATAGATGAAATTTTGGTATTTTAGAAAAATAATGTACCTTTGTTGCGTAAAAGAAGAAAAATATGGAAACAATTACAGTTGCCTTACCCAAAGGACTTTCATTGAAAAATGCTAAATCTGTACTTGAAAGTCTCAACTTTAAAATAGTAGAGACTTTTGAAGAAACTCCTCGTTTACGAAGGGGAGAAAACATTCCAAATGAGACTACTCAAAAAGCCTTAGAAGAAGCTGAAAGACTTATAAACGATCCCAACACAAAATACTTTACAAATGTAAAAGAATTAATAGCCTCTTTAAATGATTAAGTTATGGATAATATTAACAGAAATGTATATGAAATAACTTATACTGGACAGTTTAAAAAAGACTATAAAAAGAACCTGATTTACTTATCATTTGGTTACAATACGATGAAGAGAGGAAAAGAATACTTTTAGTTAGGTTAGGTTCTTCTCATTCAGAATTGTTTAGCAAATAATTTTACTAAAGGATATAACTACATATTTTTAAAAACACACAACAATAACACAAAAAAAAACACCCTGCTACGGTTGCAGAATTGTAAATTATTAATTGTAAATTGTTAATTGACATATGGATTCAGTAAAAAATTATATCAATGAAAACAAAGACCGCTTTATTGCGGAACTGATAGAACTGCTTAAAATGCCTTCTATTAGTGCTGATGCTGCCTATTCTCAGGACGTGCTCAACACTGCCGATGCTGTAAAAAATGCCTTAGAGAAGGCTGGTTGCGACAAGGTGGAAATATGTGAAACCCCTGGCTACCCTATCGTATATGGCGAAAAAACTATCGACCCTGCCCTACCTACCGTATTGGTATATGGGCACTACGATGTACAACCCGCCGACCCTATAGAGCTTTGGGAATCCGACCCCTTTGAGCCTGTTATCAAAAAAACCGATATTCACCCTGATGGAGCTATCTTCGCTCGTGGGGCTTGCGACGACAAGGGGCAAATGTTTATGCACGTGAAAGCCCTTGAATATATGGTGAAAAACAACGTGCTCCCTTGCAATGTGAAGTTTATGATTGAAGGCGAGGAAGAAATAGGCTCAGGAAGCCTTAGTTGGTTTGTAAAAAACAACCACGAAAAACTCAAAAACGATATTATTCTCATTTCCGATACCAGTATGCTGGCTAACGACACCCCTTCTATCACTACGGGCTTACGCGGACTTAGCTATGTGGAAGTGGAAGTTACCGGTGCCAACCGCGATTTGCACTCTGGGTTATACGGCGGTGCCGTAGCAAACCCTATCAATGTGCTTACTAAAATGATTGCTTCTTTGCACGACGAGAACAACCGCATTACCATTCCGCATTTCTACGACAAAGTAGAAGAGCTCTCACAAGCTGAACGCGATGAAATGGCAAAAGCACCCTTCTCACTCGAAGCCTACAAAAAAGCCTTAGATATCGATGAAGTATATGGCGAAAAAGGCTACACCACTACCGAGCGTGCCTCTATACGTCCTACCCTTGATGTAAATGGTATCTGGGGAGGCTATACCGGACAAGGAGCTAAAACGGTTATCCCAAGTAAGGCTTATGCCAAAATATCAATGCGCTTAGTGCCTAACCAAGACAACCACGAAATTACCGAGCTCTTCACCAAGCACTTTGAGAGTATCGCACCAGCAGGTGTGCGCGTGAAAGTAACTCCGCACCACGGCGGACAAGGCTATGTAACTCCTACCGATACTACTGCTTACCAAGCAGCGGTAAAAGCCTGCCAACAAACTTTTGGCAAAGAGCCTATACCTGTGCGTTCAGGAGGAAGTATCCCTATTGTAGCCCTTTTTGAAGAAGAATTAGGTAGCAAATCTATTCTCTTAGGCTTTGGTTTAGATAGCGATGCTATCCACTCGCCTAACGAACACTACGGTATTTTCAACTTCCTAAAAGGTATTGAAACCATTCCGTGGTTCTATCTCTACTTTGTAAACAAGGAATACGAGTTATATAGATAGTAATAAAGACTTTACCAAAACTCGTAGCACGAGAGGCTATTAAATTTTTGGTAAAGTCTTTTTATATTATTATTGAAAATAAATGACTTAGCAGTACAACTAAAAAATATTAAATATTTTTCTGCTTAAAAATTTGCAGGTTTCAAAAATAGTTGTACCTTTGCACCGCAATTAAGGAAAACATAAGTAGAATATATTCCTCCTTAGCTCAGTTGGTTAGAGCATCTGACTGTTAATCAGAGGGTCACTGGTTCAAGTCCAGTAGGGGGAGCAACAAAAAAAGCACTTACATAATGTAAGTGCTTTTTTATTTTATCTTCTTACAAAGCCCATTCTTTAGCTCGGTTGTGAGCATTCCACATTCTTTCGTACAATTCACTCTCTTGCAATAACTGACTATGAGTACCTATAGCGTTGATTTCGCCTTTGTTGAATACAATAATCTGGTTGGCTGTGGTGATAGAGCTAAGGCGGTGTGCTATCACAAGTACGGTTTTGTTGCGAATAAGCGTACTGAAAGCCTGCTGTATTTTATGCTCGTTCTCAGGGTCGGCAAAGGCAGTAGCTTCGTCTAAGATGAGAATTGGTGCATTTTTAAGAATAGCACGTGCCAACTGGAAGCGTTGTTGTTCTCCTCCGCTGAGATGTACCCCTTGCTGACCGAAAAATGTGTTGTACCCATTGGGCAGATTCGTGATAAAATCGTGTATTTGAGCTGCTTTGGCAGCCTCTATCACTTCTTCTTCTGTTTTATCCATTCCCATACGAATATTGTCGTACATTGTTTGTTGAAACATAAAGCTATCTTGGAAAACAAATGATACTTTTTGCATCAAACTTTCGGTGGGTAACTCTTTGATGTCAATTCCACCTATAGTAATTCGTCCTTCTTGGCAATCCCAAAAACGAGAGAGCAATTGCCCTACGGTGCTTTTTCCTGCCCCTGAGGGACCTACTAAAGCAGTAACTGTACCTTCTTTGGCAGTAAAGCTAATGTTGTTCAACACATAGTTCTCGCCGTCGTAAGCAAAGCTAACCTTCTCGAAACAGATATTATAGTGAGTAGGTATCTGTGCATTATGCCCTTCGGGAAGAATGGGTTGATTGAGAATTTTATCAATCTGTTGTACGCCTTGTTCTATCAGCTGTAGTTGCATTGCCATATTGCTAATGGCAAAAACGGGACGCATATAGCCTGTGCCTATGATGAGGAAAAAGAGCATAGTGGCAAGGGTTACCCCATTGTGAAAATAAAGATATAGACCTAATGCCAAAACGGGCAACATTGCATTACTGGCAAAACTCATAAAGATAGCGTAAGGAGGTGAGCTATGACGTATCCACTGGCTTACAAAACGGTTGAAAGATTTTACTTTTTTGCCGTATTTATCAAAACTCTCGGCTGATTGTTGGAATATCTTCATCACAGGCATAGCACGTACGTATTCTACGATACCTGAGCTCATCTCTTCTAACGATTGGTGATATAGCTGGGTAAGATTTTTGTTTCTTCCTCCAAACATTATTGGGAAAATAAGCAGTAGCAACAATAAAGGCAAACAGCTGGCAAGAGCTAATCGCCAATCTTGACTGAACAGATATCCTAAGGTGAACAAAGGCAAGGCAATAGCTTTTACAAAATCGGGGATTTGGTGAGCGATAAAGGTTTCTATACGTTCTACATCGTCCGAAATAATTTTCTTAAAAGCTCCTGAATTGCGGTTAGAAAGATAGCCCATAGGCAATACGCCGACCTTTTCGGTAATCGTTTTCCTGAGACCGTAAAGAATGTTGAAAGCGGCGATATGTGATAAAATACCCGATAAGAAGAAAGCGACCATACTCACGGCTATCATTACAATGGCGTAGATTACGTATTGTTGAGCGGTAGCAAAATTGGGTATTTGCTGTGTGAGTTCTTGTATGATATAGAATACCAAGGCATAAGGAACCAAGCTCAGTACTGCGTGAATAATGGCTAAAGTGCAGGAGGCTAAGAGTAAGGTTTTACGCTGTCCTGCTATTTGTAATAATCTTTTCATAGTTCGTTAATTGTTAATTGCTGTCCAGCCAGAGGTTTGTTGTTGAAGCGTCCAGAGGCGATGATAAATACCTTTTTTAGTCAAGAGTTCGGGGTGCGTACCTTCTTCGGCAATACGCCCTTCTTCTAAAACAAGTATTTTATCAGCATTTTTAATGGTGGAGAGCTTATGGGCTATCACCACTACTGTTTTGTTTTTTACAAGTTCCTGAATGGCTTTTTGAATGTATATTTCGTTTTCGGGGTCGAGACTGGCAGTAGCTTCGTCTAACAAGATAATAGGAGCGTCTTTCAGCAAAGCACGTGCGATGCTGATACGTTGTTTTTGTCCGCCAGAGAGATGGTTGCCTCCTTCACCTACGGGAGTGTGCATTCCTTGCGGTAATTCCCACGCAAACGAAAGTACTTGTGCTTTTTCGGCAGCCTCTATAATTTGGCTTTCGGTAGCGTTAGGATTCCCTATTTTGATGTTATTGTAAATAGTATCATCGAATAGGTATACATCTTGGAATACTTCGCTGATAAGTCCATAGAAGCGGTCTTGCCGGATATTTCTAATATCTACTCCACCAATGGTAATTCTTCCATTATTCACGTCCCAAAAACGCGCAATCAGTGAAGCAATAGTGGTTTTACCCGAGCCCGAATGTCCTACCAATGCTACCATACTGTGCTGAGGAATGCTGAAATTAAGATTGTTAAGTGTAGTTTTATCTTCTAAATACGAGAAACTTACATTATCAAAATTGATATTAAAGTGAGAAGGGAACTCGTTTTTATCGGTTTCCATAGTGGGTTCTTTCAGTACATCAATGACGCGGCTGAGGCTTTCGTTCATATAGCGCAACATCATATAATCTACCAATACTACTTTGATGGGGTTGTACAGAATATAGCCTAAAATTAGAAAAACGATAAGCACAGGAATAGTAATGGTGTTGTGAGTGAGATAGTACAAGCCTAAAGCGAGCATCAACACAAAACTTATTTCCAAAACAGTGAACGAAAGCATTACAAAAGGTCCTGGTATAGCTTCTAAGCGGATACTCTTTTGGCGCAAATTCTCATAAGCCTTTTCGAGCATTCGGTAATTACTACCTGTAAGACCATAGGATTTTAGGTGTCGTATTCCTTGTACATATTCTAAGAATTTAGCTGATACTTCGTTTCGTGCCTTTACTTGCCCTTTGCTGAGTTCCCATTTATCGACCATAAAAATACCGAGCTTTAAGAACGGTATTACCAGTAGAATGCCAATGAACAAACAAAGGGTGAGTCGCCAATCGCAATAGAAGAGGAATCCTGAGAGCATAAGTGTACCGAAAAGAGCGGCTGCTAAATTGCCAAAACTGTGACTGAAAATATGCTCAAACGAGGCGACATCTTGCATAATCACTGAAGCTATTTCGCCGGGGTCGCGCTTTTTGAAGAAACCTAATGAGAATTTTTGGATATGATTACCTAAGCGAATGCGTACTTTTTCGGAAATACCATATACTAATAGGTTGGACGACACAAGGGTGCGCGAGGCAACGAAGAACTGTAATAGGAGTAGGATACCCATTAGGGCTACCATTTCCCAGATAAGGGACAGATTGGGTTGCGGTTTAAAAAGCTCCCATAATATTATGAGTAATATGCCCGACGGAGCTGTGATAAAACCGTTATGCACAATTTCCCACAGCACGCTCTGCCACGTACCTTTTTTATTAAAAGCTGTAATATACAGTAAATTGCGAATCATTTTATTTAAATGTTTGATTAACGGGGCAAAAATACTGTAAAAAGCTCTTACATAGATTTAATATAAATAGCTTTTTTTTAAATGTGAATAGCTTTTTTAATAATTAGAAAATGAGAAAATGTGAGAATGAGAAAATTAATAGATTAGTAAACGGAGACGAAGAAAATCGGAAAGGTTCGGAAGAGGGTTGAGGGAATTTTTGGTGAAAAATGGCTGTAAGGAGGGTGGAGTTAGCTTATAGAGAGCTTATAGGAAGCTTATACGAATCTTGGACGATTGGTATAGAAAGGGTGTATAAGTGGTTGATTTATACTGTGATACGACAACACAAAAAATGTTAAAAACGGGGTTTCGTGGCGAAAGAAAGAGGAATCCTCACCCCGTCCCTCTCCAAAGGAGAGGGGGATATAGCGACGAAAAGGAGAAGGGATAATTAAAGAATTAGAAAATTAACAGATTAGGTGTCAGCCAGACAAGTAGTGTGAGCTACACGGGCGATTGTAGCAAAATAGGCTATAAAAAACTTTGCCAAAGTTGTAGAACGATAGGTGTTCAGAACCTTTGGCAAAGTGTTATGGTATAAAAAGCAATTTTAAGCTTGTGTTATTTAGAAAAGTGTGGTTACCCGATAATCATTCCGGCGATAGTTGCGGATAACAGAGAGGCTAAAGTACCCCCGAGAACGGCTTTTAAGCCAAATTGAGAGAGTGTTTTGCGTTGATTGGGGGCTAAGGCACCTATGCCTCCTATTTGAATGCCTATGGAAGCGAAATTGGCAAAACCGCAAAGCATATAGGTTGCCATAATGATAGATTTGTTATACATTAAGTGAGGAGCACTCGTCATATCCTTTAAGGTGGCTAACTGAGTATAAGCCACAAATTCTGAGGAAGAGAGCTTAATACCGAGCAATTGTCCCATCAGCATAACATCTTCTTTGGCAATACCAGCGAGCCACATAACGGGTGAGAAAACGGTACCTAAAATCATTTCTAAAGAGAGTCCGTTATAAGGAGTGTTGCTGGCTATGATATTGTTGAGATGTGTTTGATAACCTACCCAATTAAAGAAATAATTAATCATTGCGATAAAAGCCACAAATACTAAAAGCATAGCCGCTACATTGGCAGCAAGTTTAAGTCCTTCGGTAGTACCATTGGCGATAGCGTCGAGCACATTGGAACCTACATTCTCCATAGACACTTTGGAATCGTTAGAGAATTGCTCGGTTTGAGGGCATAGCATCTTGGAAACTACGATAGCACCGGGGGCTGCCATTACAGAAGCCGCTAAGAGGTGTCGGGCGAAGAGCAAGCGCATTTGGGGGTCGTCGCCACCGAGGTATTGGATATAAGCAGCCATAACGCCTCCTGCTACGGTAGCCATTCCGCCTATCATCACAAGGAGGATTTCGGAGCGAGTCATTTTGGCTAAATAGGCTTTAATCATCAGAGGGGCTTCGGTTTGTCCTAAGAAGATGTTCCCCGTAACCGAAAGACTTTCGGCACCTGAGATATTCAGCAGTTTAGACAATGCCCACGCCATACCACGCACTATTACCTGAATAACACCTAAATAGAACAATAGGGAGGTGAGTGCAGAAAAGAAGATGATGGTGGGGAGTACTTGGAAAGCGAAGATATAGCCTATGCTATTGGTATCGACTAAGTTACCGAGGAGAAACTGACTACCTGCTCTTGTAAAATCTAATATGAGCACAAAGATACTACCGGCAAAATCGAAGGCGTCTTGTATAAAGCCTACTTTTAGAATACCTATTGCAATGGAGAGTTGTAGGGCTAAGCCTATGCCAATAGTCTTCCAATTAATAGCGCGCCTATTGCTACTGAAAAGATAGGCGATAAACAGGAGGGTAATCATACCTACCACACCACGAGTAAAACTTTCGAGAGAGAAACCTTCGCTAGCGACAGCCTTCATTACTTGTGTAGTGGCGGTTTGTGTAGTAGGAGATTGTGTAGCGTCTTGGGCGACACTTATGAGTGGTAAAAGGAAGCTAAGACTTCCGATGGTTATGTTTTTTTTCATTGGTATATAGTTTTAAAAAGTACTATCGCGTTTAGAGATTTCATCTCTGATAAGCGCTGCCATTTCGTAATCTTCATTTTCGATACAGTCATTTAGCATTGTTTTTAGTTCGGGTAAGGCGTATTTAGTATATCTGTTTCGGCTGCTGTCTTCCTCATCAACATTGTCTAACGAAGGACTTATAGTATTGGAGGGCTCATCGTTAAGCAAAGGGATATAAATGCCGGCTCTTTGAATGATATCTCGATAGGTGTAGATGGGTGCGTTGCAACGCAAGGCAATGGCGATGGCATCGCTGGTACGAGCTTCGATGGTGTATTCTTGACCACTTTGTACACAGAGGATATTGGAGTAGAAAATACCTTCTTCTAATTTGTAAATCACGACTCTTTTTATCTGTATACTGAAAGTATCGGCGAATATCTTGAAGAGGTCGTGTGTAAGGGGTCGAGGAGGTACAAGACTCTTCTCTAATTCCAAGGCAATAGATTGCGCTTCAAAGGTACCAATAACGATGGGTAGCTTTAAATCGGTCTCGACCTCGTGCATTATAAGCACAAAGGCATCGTTCTGCGATTGATTGTATGATATCCTTTTTATGAAAAGACGCACTAAATCCATTGGAAGGTTACTAACATAAAATACAAATTAGGGGGTAAAGTTATAACAATTATTTTAACTACAAAAGATTTTTAACATATTTTTTCTTCTTTGTAAAAGAAAAGGCTGTTCAATCTTGTATTGAACAGCCTTCGCATTACATAAGATCTTACTTGTTACATTTGTTTGGTAAGAGTATATTCTTTTACCATTTTAGGTTCTTTACCATCTTCACCTACCTGTACGATATTATCGCCTTTGGTAATATAGAAAGATTTGTGATTATCAGCTTTAGAAACGAGTGTAAAACCTTTATCAGTGTGTTCTACTTTACCTTCTTCTTTAGATTCGAAGTTTTTGCTTGCACAGTTTTCTTGTTTTACATAGGTGTCATCGGCATAGAGATGGATAACGGTAGCCATTCCGCCGCAATCGGCAGCAGGAAGAGTACCTACATAAGTAGCTAACAATTGAGGAGTTACCATTTCTTCTACTTTTTCAGCAGCATTCTCCATCATAGTAGTGGTTTCACTTACTACAGTGTTAGCAGTTTGTGAAGGATTGTTTTGGCAGGAGGCGAGCATAAGCACAGCAACTCCCAATGTTAAGATGTGATTTTTCATAAAATATAATGTTTATTTGTTTACTTATTCAAAAAGTGTACCAATACTACAGTAAATTCACTTCCCTTTCCTACTTCGGAAGTAAAATGAATGCTACCCCCGTAGGAAAGCACGATGTTTTTGACCATTGCTAATCCCAAGCCACTACCACTGGTTTTGGTAGTGAATTTCGGTTCGAATATCTTTTCTTTATCGGCGTCGGGGATACCCGTACCATTGTCTTTTACTTTTAGAGTAATATCGGTATCGCTTTTATTGAGGCTTACTTCAATAGAAGGGAAAGGTTCGTTTTCGGTAGCTTGTAGCGCATTTTTCACCAAATTGGTAACTACACGACCGAGCTGGTCTTTGTCGAATACACTTATAATCTCATCGTGAGAATGGGAAAAGTGAATTTCATCAGAATTAAAGATATCTAAAGTGCGTTTGATAACAGATACAAAATCGAATTCCTCATCGTTTTTAGCAGGCATATTGGTAAGTGCCGAAAAGGCAGTAGAAATATTACTCAATATGTCTATCTGTTGGATAAGAGATTCGCAGAATTCATTAGTTTGTTCAGCGGTTTGAGGCTCTCGAAGGGCTTTGCGTTGATAACTTTGCACGGAGAGACGCATAGGAGTAAGAGGATTTTTGATTTCGTGTGCTACCTGCTTTGCCATATCGCGCCACGCTTGTTCGCGTTCGGATTGCGCCAAAAGGGCTTTGCTGTTCTCAATCTCATCAATCATTCCGTTATAGGCATTTACCAACTCGGTAATCTCGGTAGGGGCAGATTTGAGAAGTATCTTTTCGTTTTGGGAGAGCAAACGAGTTTTCTCTAAACGACCTTCGATGGTTTTAAGCGATTTGGTAATATATTTAGAAATGAAGTAAGCTACCGTAAGGGCAACTACCAAGAGCGAGAAATACACCATCGCTAAGTTGTACAGCGACCCTTTTAAGGCGCGCTCGTTGAAGGTGTCGTTCTCGAAATAAGGAATGTTGAGAATAGCGATAGGCTTGAACTGCAAATCGGTAATATAACTGTAAGAGGTTTGATAACCACGCCCTGCAAATTCGTGGTGCTCAACAAGACGTTTATTGAGTGTAGCGGAAAGCTGATGCAATACATCAGGAGGAATGAAAAACGCATCTTGGTCGGGCGAGAGAGAGGCTTTGGAGCTTTTTAGTAGCACACCGTCGAGGTCATAGAGGGCAAAGTTTAGGTTTTGGATATTGGCAATGCTGTAGATATCCTCCCGAAAGATAAGAGGTATATAAGGGGTTTCGACAGGGAAAGTGGTTTGCGAGAATACATATTGTATCTGCATCTTGATTTGGTTTTCCTTGTCGATAAGTCGCTCATCGTGATATTCTAATGCCTGTTTTTTATACTGCCCAATCATTACGAAAGCCAAAATAGCGAAAGCTACTAGCACGAGTAGGGTCATACTGAGGAATATCTGAAAGCGAAGGGTGTTTTTTTTAAACATAGTGTCCCCTTATTATGGATTATTTTAAGCCTATTACAAAGGCTGCGGGATAAGATTTTTTAATCTCAACAAGTTTCTTCTCAGCCTCTAAACGCGTACGGAAACTACCAAGACGCACTTTGTAGTTAGGAGACTCGAAAGTGAGCAATACAGGGTATTGTTTGTATTTACTTTTGGCATCGAGCATCACTTTATTAGCTTCGGTGATATTGCCATTATAGATTTGTACTTGGAAAGCGCTCTCGGTACGAGCTATTTCCTTTTTGAGTTCCATAGCATCGGCTATATTCTTTTCCTGACTAATAGTTATTTGTGCATAGGAAGCGGTTGTGAGCAATAGTATTCCAGCTATAAATATGTTTTTCATCATTGATATAAATTTAATTCTTCTGTTTTCTTTGGCGTAAGAACCAATACAATTTACTAAATCCAAAGCCTATGCCAAACAAGGCTATAAAGAAAGTAAATATACCTCCCAATACTTTTAAATTGATAGGTTCACTTTGGGGAACGTAGAGTATTTGTCCGTTAGCAGTACCTATAAGTCCTAAGAGAGTGATAAGCAAACTCACCAAAAAGTGTAGCTCTAAGCGCAGGTCTTTCTCAGGTAACAGCTTTTGAAGACCCAAAGAACCTAATATTATGAAAACTACCACGCTCGCACCTATCCAAAAGGCAATATGCTCAAACGATACCCCTGTATAATAAAAGATGGCTTGAGTGAGCACATAGAACAATGCAGGAAAAATAAGCAGGTTAGGATACCACTGCAAAACTTTATGCCAGCGACTTTCTTTACCTTTGAAAAGCGTCCGTAGTGAAGTAAAACAATACGCCATACACACAGCAGTTTCTACGGTGAGCAGTACAGTGATATTACCGAGCACTTTGGGGTCACTGAGCATTGTTTGGAGGGTAACTTGTGACTGCTCTGAGGCAAAATCAGTAGCCAACCATACAAACAAGAAACAAACAGCTGCAAATAACGTGTGTTGCCACAGTTTCCAAAAACTGAGTTTCAGCACTACGTTCAGCATTATAAAGACTGTAAGAATTGCTATTACCATATCACATATCCCTTATCTCTTACTTACATTCTCAGCTACGCCAGCTCACCGACTTTACTTATTACCTCTACTGAGTCTTTTCCGTCGTTTTGTTTCCAGTGTACTACCACACGCTCATCATTGATAGCATCTACTTGCTTACCGCTGTAATCGGGTTGTATGGGAAGATGACGACTAAAACGCCTATCAATAAGCACTAAGAGCTCTATTTCAGAAGGACGCCCGAAGCTCTGTATGGCACTGAGAGCAGCGCGAATACTGCGCCCTGTGTAGAGCACATCGTCTATAAATACCACTCTCTTGTTTTCGACAATAAAGTCGATAGCAGTAGAGTTGGCTTCAAGAGGTCTACCTGTGCGCCTAAAATCGTCGCGAAAGAAAGTAATATCTAATAAGCCTAATGGAATATCAGCAATGTGGTATTCGTTAGTGAGTAGTTCTACCAATCGCTCAGCTAAATAAGTGCCACGAGGTTGGATACCGATAAAAACCGTATTCGAGAAATCGTTATGGTTTTCTATCAGCTCACAAGCGAGGCGGTGTAACATCACTTGGAGTTCCTTCTCGCTGAGGATTTGTTTTGTATAGGTATTCATTTGACTTAAAAACTGAGGGTATTTAAGTTGCGTTGAGCATCAGCATTGCCCTCGCTAGCGGCTTTTTGGAAAAAGACTTTGGCATTCGCCTTGTCGCCCAACATATAGTAGCAAGAGGCGCGATAATTATTCAGTACAGCATCTACGGGCACTCCTAAGTTCTCCATTTCAGCCATATCGTTAATAGCTTTTTGGTATTGCTGGGTGTTGTAGTAACTAATAGCACGATACCTGAGCCCGTCTATATGAGCAGGCACTTTCTCCAAGAACTTCGTAAATATAGGAATTGCTTCAGCATAACGTTGCTGCAAATAGAGTTGCATTGCCTGAGTGTAAAGAGGAGCAAACTGTTCTACCTGCATACGCGAGATAATCTTGTTGTGGTTATTAATTATATCTTTATTATCGGGCAAATACACAATGGCACTATCTAAGGTAGCACGAGCATCAGCTATTAAGTTATTTTTCTCTTGCAGATAAGCCAAAGAGTTCCACGCTTGTACCTCACTGCGATTACCGCGAAGGGCTTCTCTATCTACATCTACGTGGAAACGGTTTTTCAGTATAGTTTTCCACTTAGGTTGTGGTTTCTGCACACTGTCTTTCTCCAAGCCTAAATACTGTTTGAGCAAGTGAATCGATTCTTGTTCTTTACCCATATTGTTCAGCGCAAAGGTTTCTAAATTTAGGTTACCGAAGAAATTAGGCTTTATCATTCGGGCTTTATGGGCATATTTATAAATACTATCGTTGTTTTTGTTTTCTTCCATAAAGTATGATACAGCAGTAAAATACTCAGGACGTGCATCATAAGGGTGGTAATGAATGGAAGCCAATACTTTACGTGCCTCATCGAATTTCTTTTCGTCTATCAAGTAACGCGCCTTTTCTACATCTACAGGCTCAGCCACTGCCGTGAGATTTGGAATACGAGGATAGTTGCGTATCAAGTAATCCGAAGGTGATTTAGTAGGACGCACCCCTTGTTGCTCTTCTTTTACCATACGTTGTATTTTAGAAGAATCAAAGTACATACGCTCTACTACCACATTCAAAACCATTGCCACCACGGCTACTGCTCCTATAAAACCTACAACACTCATTGGCAATTTGCGCTCTTCTCCTTTTTTCTTACTGAAATACAATACTGCTAAGCCTACTGCTATCCCTACATAAATACCAAAGAGGGCTTGAATTTCGGGACGATCTTGAGGAAAGTTAAAGAACGCATCGAACGAATAAGCAAAGAGACCAAACAATGGTAAGAAAAACCATTGCTCTTGCTCAGGATTCTTGTTTTTATAAGTGCCTCTTAGGAAATAATAAGCTGCCAAGAGGAAGATAGCCAAGAACGCCAACCCTGCGAAGATTCCCGCTTCGGCGGTGAGCTCCAAAAAGTCGTTGTGATTCTTATACATATAAATATAATGCGGACTGTAAGAATTCTCATACTGTAAGAAGCGTACCTTCCAGTTACCAATGCCTACGCCCAACAGTGGGTCGTTCGGGATCATATCGGTAGCAGTAATTACCCAAGCCGTTTTACGCAAGTTGTTACTGGTATTCTCTTGGTTAGCTACCTCAGCCAAACGAGCCCCGAAGCTGGTGCTTTGTCGCACTTGTTCAGGGTATAAATAGTTCTGTACAAACGAGAAAATACCAAAAGCAAGAACTACCAAGCCTACGTGCATCAGTACTTTTACGCCCGTTTCACGGCGTTTTAAGATAAAATAGTCGATAGCACCATACGTGATGAAGATAAGCGTTGTAAGAATAGTTGCTAAATAGAAAGCACGGGTACTCATAAAAAAGATTGCCAAAGTACCGACTAAAACACCTATCCCTCCGATGATACGCAAGATTTTTTTATGAAAATAAAACAACCAGATAGCAAAAGGTATCTTAATAAACATAGCCGAAGCCAAAATATTCTTGTTAGAATACGAGCCTTTGATATTGTAATCGGCACTAATACCCTTGATGATGCCTTTTACTCCGTCGAGGGTTACCAAAAAGTCATAACACAAAAGAATTGTCATTGCAACTGCCAAATGTACTAAACTCTTTTTGTTGTAAATCACCAAAGCCGATACCATCCAAGCAGCTGAGAAAGCTGTAAATATCTTAAAGAAGTGCAAAATCGCTTCTTCTATATCAATAGCTTTGGTAAACGAGAGCAATGCCAATACCATTATCAGGCAGTAAGCAATCCCTATTTTATTGGTAAAAAAGCCAAACAGTAATTGTGTGCGTTCTCTGAATTCTTTAATAAAAAACACAAGTCCTACTACTATCAAGTTCAGAATAGCAAAGGTGTAAAACTTTGTAGCATTGGAGTCGAATGCCATCCAGTTAGGGGTAAGTACCGTTACATAACCATAGGCAATGAGCAAGACACTCGCCAAAAGTTTCATACTCGAACTCCCTTCCTCACTCACTGTGGGGGTAGGTTTAATAGGATTCTTGCTGGGTGTTTTCTTCTTGTTGGGTTTCATCTTATGTATTTATATAAATTTTCAACTAACAATTAACAATTAATATCTGTAAAAGTCACTTTCTCTTCTCATTTACCTTTTATCTCTTATCTTTTACCTGCTTTTGTGGCTCTTACTGCCCGTGCGGCTCGCACCTATTTGAATCATCTCATACGCTAGTCCCGTTTGCTTCACTACGTCTTCGGTGCGTTGCGAATGAGTATCGGTAATAAAAAGCTGTCCGAAATGTTTTTGAGTAACCAACTGCACCAACTGCGTTACGCGAGTATCGTCAAGCTTATCAAAAATATCATCTAAAAGCACTATGGGCGTAATCCCTAACGATTGCTTCAACACTTCAAACTGTGAGAGCTTTAAGGCTATCAAAAACGACTTCTGTTGTCCCTGACTGCCATACTTCTTCATCGGGTAGCCCTCAATCTCAAAAAGCAAATCGTCCTTGTGAATACCTGCGGTAGTGTATTGCGCACTGCGGTCTCGCTCAGTATTTTCGGCAAGCTGGGTAGCCAAATCGCTTTGGTGCAAACTGCTGTCGTAGTGCAAACTCACTCGTTCCTTACCCCCCGAAATATACGCGTACTGCTCGCTAAAGATAGGTAAAAACTCTTTCATAAAAGCTCGCCGTTTCTCATAAATGTGTTGTCCTAAGGGCGCCAACTGCTCGTCGTAAATGTGCAAAGTCTCTAAAGAGAAAACGCCTCCTTCTGCCATTTGTTTCAGTAACGTATTGCGTTGCAAGAGCGTGCGGTTGTAGCGCAAAAGCAGTTCTAAGTAAGCCCTATCAGTTTGCGAAATCACACTATCCAAAAACTTACGGCGTGTTTCACTACCTTCTACTATCAAGTCGCGGTCGGAAGGTGAAATGAGCACCATAGGGTATTTACCTATATGGTCAGCCAAACGTTCATAGGCTTTACCGTTGTGTTTCATTACTTTCTTCTGTCCTTTTTTAAGACTACACACTATCTGCTCTTCACGTTCTTCTTGCCGAAACTGTCCTTCGATAAGATAAAACTCTTCGCCGTGGCGTACGTTCTGCACTGCCGAAGTAGTAAAGTAGCTCTTCGCCATACCTAAGTGATAAATAGCATCAAGCAGATTCGTTTTCCCTACACCGTTATCCCCTACAAAACAGTTGATAGTAGGGCTAAAGGCATACGCTTGTGAGAGTATGTTCTTGTAGTTTACGACCGATATTTGTTTGAGAAACATCATTTGTTAGTGCAAAGGTACGAATAATTTGTGAATTACCAAATTTGTCGATTGGGTAATAAAAAAGAGACGAATAGTATTCGTCTCTTTTTTATATAGTTTTAGAAAACTATGTTATTCCTCTTCTGAAATGATATTTGCATACTTCTTAAAACCTTCATCGTTTTTATACACCTCTAATCTTCCTTTAGGTACAAAAATACGAGTTACACTCTCAAAAGGAGTATTCACTTTAGGAGGATTTATTCCTTTAAAAGTAACCGTTGTTAAATTAGAAAAAGCGCGGAAACCTATGTTTTGTACATTTTTAGGAATAACAATCTCTACTATTACTTTATTATTATAAAAAGCACGAGCTCCTATAGATTGAAGACTTTCTGGAAGATTTACTGAAGGTATTTGACAACCTACAAAACCTCCTTCTTCAATATCTGTAAGCCCTTCAGAAAATTGAACGGACGTAAGAGTTGAGGCATTGAAAGCATCTTGTTTAATTACTCTCACTCCTGAGGGTATGGAAATACTTTTAATATTTGTGCCAAAAAAAGCTTCTTTTTCAATGGTTATTAATTGAGTAGGGAGAGTGATAGCCTTTAAATTATTATGACCTGCAAAAGCTCCCTGCCCTATAGTTTTCACTTCCTTAAGAGTAGGATCAGCTTGCATATCAAGAGCTGTTGTATTCTCATTTTTCCATTTTGCCAAGACAAGTCCATTGGTACTCAATTCATAGTCGGAAGAAGAGATCCCACTATCTTTATCTTTACAAGCAAAGAGCATAAAGGCGGATAATATAAATAAAATATTTTTCATCTTATAATTATTTTTAAAGTAATGGCAGATGTTATATCTGTATCTGCCATTATTGTAGTTTTACAAAATTATGCTATTCCTCTTCAGAAATGATGTTTGCATATTTCTTAAATCCCTCATCGTTTTTATACACCTCTAATCTCCCTTTAGGCACATAAATACGAGCTATAGGATTAATTAGAGTATTAAAAGGATCTTTTACTCTGGGGGGATTTATTCCTCTAAAGGTAGCTGTAGTTAATTTACTACAAGCGAAAAACGCCCCCTCTGCAATATTCTGTATATTTTTAGGAATTGTAACCGAAATAATCGTTCCATTACCCCAAAAAGCACTTTCACCAATAGCTTGTAAGCTTTCAGGGAAATTGAGAGAGGGAATTTCACAACTATAGAAGGCCCCCTTGTCGATAGAGATAAGCCCTTCTGAAAACTGAACAGAGGTGAGTGATGATGATCCAAAAGCAAATTCTTTTATGACCTGTACACCTGTGGGGATAGTAATACTCGTTATTTTAGTATACCAAAATGCTTCTTTTTCTATACTCTTTAAATTGGTAGGGAGTGTAATATTTACTATATTTTTATGTATATAGAAGGCTTTTTCACCTATAACTTGTACTTTACTAAGAATAGGATCAGCTTGCATGTCGAGAGCTGTTGTATTATCATTCTTCCATTTTACTAAAGTAAGTCCATCAGGGCTTAACTCATAGTCGGAAGAAGATACGCCATTATCTTTGTCCTTACTACAAGCTACAAAAGTAGCTATTGCTATTAAAGCTAAAAATATTTTCTTCATCGTTTAAAAAGTATTTTGTTAATCGGTACAAAAATACACACTTTTTTGTTTCCCACCAAATATTTCATCATCTTTTTTGTTTTACATATAACACAAACCATTTGCTAACCTTCCTGCCTATGCGCTCACACTTAATCTGCTAATCTCTAATTTCCAAATTTTCTAATTCTCTAATTTCCCAGTCGTGCCACTCACGCCTAATCTGCTAATTCTCTAATTTCCAAATTTTCTAATTTACTAAATCTCTTTTCTGTCACACTCCCCCCTAGTGCCTATGGCCTATTGCCTTTTCTCTTTCTTTCGTCACGAAACCCCGTTTTTAACATTTTTTGCGTTGTTGTATCACAGTATGAATCAACTACTTATATACCCTTTCTATACCAATCGTCCAAGATTCGTATAAGCTTCCTATAAGCTCTCTATAAGCTAACCCCACCCTCCTTACAGCTCATTTTTTACCTTTTACCTAAATTACTTCTTCCGAACTTCTCCGTTTCCTTCCGAACCCCTCAACTCTCCAAATTTGCTAATTCAACAGCCTGCGTGGCTCACACTGCCTATGTGGCTCGCACCTTTGGCCAAAGTTAATCGCCCGTCGTGCTACGACCTCTGACAAAGTTGAATTATGTTATTATTGGCATTATTTGGTATTATTGGCTTTTTTTGTATTATCAGTTTTATTCCCTATCTTATGCCCCATAATTAACGTCAGTTATTTATAACACTGATTTACAATTATTTTTCGATTACTATTCCGTGAAATTCCTCAGCTTTAGCTGAGCAATCCGTGTAACAATGACGTTTTACAAAAGAATCATCAGTGCTAAATCTGTGTAATCCGTGTAATCTGTGCGAGACTTTAAAAACAGTAAGACTGCCTATTTGTTTGATTTTTTTTAAGATTTGTATGATTTCTATAGCCGTAAGCTACACTTTTATATAAAAGGCTAAAAATAGCCTTTAAAAAGAATTTTACACAATAAAAAAGGGCTTGCCGACGGCAAGCCCTTTTTTATAATTTACGAACCTAATAAACTGCAATATTATTCAGTAGCTTCAGCAGTAGCCTCTGGTTTAACTTCGGCTGTAGCTGGAGTTTCTTCAGCAGTTGCTTTCTTTCTACCACGACGGGTAGTTTTCTTCTTAGCGGTTTTAGCTACGTTGTAAGTAGTGTTGTAATCTACAAACTCAATCATAGCCATTTCAGCGTTATCGCCCAAACGGTTTCCTAATTTAATAATACGAGTGTATCCCCCTGGGCGGTCGCCTACCTTTACAGCCACTTCTTTGAAAAGCTCGGTAACAGTATATTTATTGCGCAATTTACTAAAAGCGATACGACGGTTGTGAGTGGTATCTTCTTTAGATTTGGTTACCAAAGGCTCTACAAATAGTTTTAAAGCCTTTGCTTTTGCCAAAGTAGTGTTAATACGTTTATGCTCAATCAGTGAGTTCGCCATATTGGCAAGCATTGAATTTCTGTGAGCAGTTTTTCTTCCTAAATGATTAATTTTATTTCCGTGTCTCATTTTTCCTTAGTTAAAATATCGCAAGAGCGAGTTAATCTTTATCCAATTTATACTTCGAGGTGTCCATACCAAACACTAAACCTTTATTGACTACCAACTCATCAAGCTCAATTAATGATTTCTTTCCGAAGTTTCTAAACTTCATCAAATCGGCTTTATTGAAAGATACCAAATCACCTAATGTTTCTACTTCGGCAGCTTTCAAACAATTGAGTGCACGAACGGATAAGTCCATATCCACCAACTTAGTTTTTAGCAACTGGCGCATATGCAATGATTCTTCATCATAAGTATCAGTTTGTGCTATTTCATCAGCCTCTAAAGTAATTCTCTCGTCGGAGAAGAGCATAAAGTGATGAATGAGTGTTTTTGCAGCTTCTGTGAGTGCTTGTTTAGGGTGTATAGACCCATCGGTTTTAATTTCAAAGACTAACTTCTCATAGTCTGTTTTTTGTTCAACACGATAATTTTCAATAGAATATTTCACATTTTTAATAGGGGTAAAGATTGCATCAGTAGCAATTACACCTATCGGCGCATTTGGTTTTGCATTTTCCTCAGCCGAAACATAACCGCGTCCTTTTTCAATAGTAATCTCTATTGTAAAAGAAGCTGAAGAATCCATATTGCAAATCACCAAATCAGTATTTAATACTTGAAAACCTGAAAGAGCTTTTTGAAAATCACCGGCAGTCAATTGTCTTTTACCAGAAACAGTAATAGTAGCTGTTTCGTTTTCTATATCCTCAATTTGGCGTTTAAAACGTATTTGTTTCAAATTGAGAATAATTTCAGTAACATCTTCTCTTACTCCTGATATAGTAGAAAATTCGTGTCCTACTTTATCAAATTTCACAGAAGTGATTGCAAAACCTTCTAACGAAGAAAGCATAACTCTTCGTAATGCGTTACCTATTGTTAAACCATACCCTGGTTCCAAAGGGCGAAACTCAAATCGTCCTTCGAAATCAGATGATTCAATCATTATAACTTTATCTGGTTTTTGGAAGTTGAATAATGCCATAATTTGACTGCTGTCTTTATTATTATTTAGAGTACAACTCTACGATTAACTGTTCTTTAATATTTTCAGGAATCTGAATACGTTGAGGTACTGCTACGAAAGTACCTTCTAATTTTTCAGGGTTCCAAGTGATCCATTCGTATACGGTGCTGTGAGCAGCCAATGAATTTTCGATCACACTTAAAGATTTTGATTTTTCGCGAACGCCTACTACATCACCTGGTTTAAGAGAGTAAGACGGAATGTTTACAATATTTCCGTTTACAGTGATGTGACGGTGAGATACCAATTGGCGGGCTGCACTACGAGTAGGAGCGATGCCCATACGGTATACTACATTGTCTAAACGAGATTCGCAAAGTTGAAGAAGCACCTCACCGGTAATACTTTTACTTCTTTTTGCTTTTTCATATAGATTATGGAATTGTTTCTCTAAAATACCATAAGTATATTTAGCTTTTTGTTTTTCTTGTAGCTGGATAGCATATTCAGAGCGTTTTGCTCTACGGCGTGCCAAACCGTGTTGTCCGGGAGGATAGTTTTTTCTTTCAAAAGATTTATCATCTCCGAAGATAGCTTCACCAAATTTACGAGCTATTTTTGTTTTTGGTCCTGTATATCTTGCCATTTTAAATTGTTTAAATGAAAGGTAGTTATGAATTAAGGCATTCCTTCGATAACAACTCACCTTTCTTACTTGTTAGTATTGAAATTAGACTCTACGTTTTTTAGGAGGGCGACATCCGTTGTGAGGTAGTGGAGTAACATCGATAATTTCAGTTACTTCTATACCTGCATTATGAATAGTACGGATAGCAGATTCTCTACCATTACCCGGTCCTTTCACGTATACTTTTACTTTTTTAAGACCTGAGTCAAAAGCTACTTTAGCTGCATCTTCTGCGGCTACTTGGGCAGCGTAAGGAGTGTTCTTTTTAGACCCTCTGAAGCCCATTTTTCCTGCTGATGACCACGCAATTACGTCTCCTTTTTTGTTGGTAAGAGAAATAATAACATTGTTAAAAGTAGCTGAAACGTGTGCTTCGCCTACTGACTCAACCACTACTTTTCTCTTCTTAGAGACTTTTGCATTCTTTGCATTTTGTTTTGCCATACTCTACTACTTATTATTTAGTTGCTTTTTTCTTATTCGCAACAGTTTTTCTTTTACCTTTTCTTGTACGAGAATTGTTTTTAGTTTTTTGTCCGCGCAAAGGCAATCCGTTACGATGGCGGATACCGCGATAACAACCGATATCCATCAAACGTTTAATGTTCAATTGGATTTCGGAGCGCAATTCTCCTTCAATTTTATAAGACGCAACTACTTCGCGAATACGAGTGATTTCATCATCATTCCATTCGCTTACTTTTGTGTCTTCGTTTACTTGAGCTCTACTTAAGATTTCTTTAGCTCTACTTTTTCCAATACCAAAAATATAGGTTAAACCAATAACCCCTCTTTTGTTTTTTGGTAAGTCAATACCTGCAATTCGTGCCATAATTATCCTTGTCGTTGTTTAAATTTAGGATTTTTCTTGTTAATTACGTACAATCGTCCTTTTCTGCGCACAATGATGCACTCTGAACTTCTTTTTTTAATTGATGCTCTAACTTTCATTTCGTTTTGTTTATATCAATAGAGTGCGCAAAACTACAATTTTTTTTTGTAATAGCCACATTTTTAGCTCACAAAAATGCAATTATACATTCCGCTCACTCATTTTTAAGCATAAAAAACCATATTCAAGATACTGAATACAAATGCTTTATACTAAAAATACTACAAATAAAAAATTCTTTTTTATGATTATAATTTCTCACAGATATTACTAAAATAGGAAAATATCTGTGAGAAATTAACAACCAAAATATTGGAAGAATTCTCTTAATTAACTAATAACGGTAAGTGATACGAGCTTTACTTAGGTCGTAAGGACTCATTTCGAGTTTTACTTTATCACCAGGAAGAAGCTTGATGTAGTGCATACGCATTTTTCCTGAGATATGGGCAATCACTACGTGACCGTTATCCAATTCAACTCTGAACATTGCGTTAGACAAAGCTTCTACAATGGTTCCGTCTTGCTCAATTGCTGCCTGTTTAGCCATATATTAATTAAGATACTTTTCTGTTTTTACCTGTTTTCATCAAACCATCATAATGGCGATTGAGCAGATATGAATTTACTTGTTGCATAGTATCAATTGCAACCCCTACTAAGATGAGTAGTGAGGTACCACCGTAGAACAATGCCCATTGGTCTTGCATTCCGATGATTTTAAGCAGAGAAGGGAATATTGCTACCAAGGCTATAAATATAGAACCTGGGAGAGTGATGAGCGACATAATTTTATCTAAATAGTCGCCTGTTTCTTTACCTGGACGTATACCTGGTATGAAACCTCCACTGCGTTTTAGGTCATCGGCCATTTTGTTTGTAGGCACTGTGATTGCAGTATAGAAATACGTAAAGAGTATAATCATAGCTGCAAATAACAGGTTGTACCAAAATCCGAAGACGTTGGAGAAGGCTGCTTGAACACTTTTTGCAAATTCTGATTGTGATAGTCCGGCTACAGTGGCTGGGATAAACATCAAGGCTTGAGCGAAGATGATAGGCATTACCCCTGCAGCGTTAATTTTTAAAGGAATGTATTGGCGAGCTCCGAAGATGTTTCTCTCGTTAGTAGTTCCACCATCAGCTGTTCTGCGTGCATACTGTACTGGGATTTGACGTACTGCTTTGATTAGATAAATACAAAGCAGAATGATTACGAACCAAAGAATTATTTCGATAAGAATCAATAGAGGTCCTCCATTACCAGTAAGGCGAGAGGCTGTTTCAGACAAAAATGCGCGAGGCAAGCGGGCGATGATACCCACCATAATGAGGAGGGAGATACCGTTACCTATTCCTTTATCGGTGATTTTCTCACCTAACCACATTGCAAAAATAGTTCCTGTTACTAAGATAAGCACTGCTGGAACAATAAAATTGAGTCCCTTACCTAAAAGGAAGGCAGAATCAGGGACTCCTAATCTATTGATACCGTATAAGTATACAGGTGCTTGTACAATACATATTGCAATAGTAAGCCATCGAGTGATTTGGTTTATCTTTCTTCGTCCGCTTTCACCTTCTTTTTGTAGTTTTTGGAGATAAGGAATAGCGATTCCCATCAACTGAACTACGATAGAAGCCGAGATGTAGGGCATAATCCCGAGCGCGAATACTGAGGCATTAGAGAAAGCGCCCCCTGTAAAAGCGTTGAGAATGTCGAGCAATCCGCCACCTGAGGTTTTCGTTGCTAACTCGTGGAGTTGAGCGGAGTCGATACCAGGGAGGACGATGTGAGCTCCAAAGCGATAAACTAACAAAATTCCGAGAGTTAAAATAATTCTATTTTTTAACTCTTCAATTTTCCAAATGTTGGTCAGGTTCTCGATAAACTTCTTCATAAATTAAATATTACAAGGTTACAGCTTCACCACCAGCTGCTTCGATAGCAGCTTTAGCACTTGCTGTAAACTTATGAACAGATATTTTTAGCTTAGATTTTAGTTCTCCACCACCTAATATTTTCACCAAGTCAGTTTTTTTAATGAGGTTTTGTTGAACTAAGATTTCAAGGTCTACTTTATCAGTAATTTTACCATTATCAACGAGTTCTTGTAGTCTACCCAAGTTGATACCTACGTATTCTTTACGGTTAAAGTTTTTAAAACCGAATTTTGGTACGCGTCTTTGGAGGGGCATTTGTCCACCTTCGAAGCCAATCTTATTAGAAAAGCCTGAACGAGATTTAGCTCCTTTATGACCACGGGTAGCGGTTCCACCTTTACCGGAACCTTGACCGCGACCTACGCGCTTCCCTTCTCTGTGAATTGAACCCTGTGCGGGTTGTAAATTACTCAAGTTCATAACTTTGTATAAAAATATTATTTAACTTCTTCTACAGAAATTAAGTGTTTTACCTTATTGATCATACCAAGGATACTTGGTGTAGCTTCGTGTTCCACGGTTCTACCGATTTTGGTAAGTCCTAAAGCCTCGAGAGTAAGTTTTTGGTCTTTTGGACGTTTGATGCTACTTTTAATTTGTGTTACTCTAAGTTTTGCCATTGCTATAAAAAATTAACCTTTAAACAATTTTTCTAAAGAGATGCCACGTTGAGCAGCAACAGTTTTAGCGCTACGCAACTGCAATAAAGCATCGAAAGTAGCTTTTACCACGTTGTGAGGGTTAGAAGAACCTTGTGATTTAGAAAGTACGTTATGGATACCTACTGATTCCAATACGGCACGTACTGTACCTCCTGCGATTACTCCGGTACCCTCAGTAGCTGGTTGTAAGAATACACGGGCTCCGCCGTATTTTCCTTTTTGTTCGTGGGGTAAGGTAGTACCGTTAAGAGGGATACGCACTAAGTTTTTCTTAGCGTCTTCTACTGCTTTAGCAATAGCTTCAGAAACCTCTTTAGATTTTCCTAAGCCGTGACCAACCACGCCGTTTTCGTCGCCTACTACAACGATAGCAGAGAAACCGAAAGCGCGACCACCTTTAGTTACTTTAGTAACACGTTGTACTCCTACCAAACGGTCTTTCAATTCCAAACCACTTGGTTTTACATATTCTACATTTTTATATTTCTGATACATAGTTATTAGAATTTAAGTCCGCCTTCTCTAGCACCGTCGGCTAATGATTTTACACGTCCGTGGTAAAGGTAACCTCCGCGGTCGAAGGATACTTTTTCGATACCTTGTTTTAAAGCTTTTTCAGCAATAGCTTTACCGACCAATGCTGCTTTTTCAGTTTTAGTACCTTTGGCGGCACTAATTTCTTTATCGCGTGAAGATGCAGCCAACAGGGTAGTACCTTTAGTATCGTCTATGATTTGTACATAGATTTCGTTATTACTTCTGAAAACAGCCAAACGAGGTTGTTCAGCAGTACCTTTTACTACTTTTCTGATTCTGCTTTTAATACGTTGTCTTCTTTCTATTCTTGATAATGCCATTGTTCTAACTATTAAGCTGATTTACCTGCTTTTCTTCTCAACTCTTCGCCTACAAATTTCACACCTTTACCTTTGTAAGGTTCAGGTTTACGGAAGCTACGGATTTTAGCCGCTACTTGACCGAGTAGTTGTTTGTCGTGAGAAGTTAATTTAATGATAGGGTTTTTACCTTTCTCGTTGATTGTCTCGAGTTTAATTTCTTTTGGCAATTCGAGAATGATGTTGTGAGAGAAACCGAGAGCTAAATCTAACTTTTGTCCTTGGTTAGCTGCACGGTATCCAACCCCTACTAACTCTAATTCTTTAGTGAATCCTTCAGAAACACCTACGACCATATTGTGGACTAAGGCACGGTATAAACCGTGTTTAGCGTTTTGGTCTTTGGTAGCATCTGTAGTTTCAAACACTAAATGTCCATCTTCTTGCTTTACAGCAATGTCTTTAACCTCTTGGGTTAATTCGCCTAATTTCCCCTTTACGGTTACGACGTTATCTTTGATAGTAACGGTAACGCCTGCGGGAATATTGATGGGTGCTTTACCTATTCTTGACATTCTTTATTGTCTTTTTATTGATTAGTAAACGTAACAAATTACCTCTCCACCGATATTGAGTTCTCTAGCTTTTTTACCTGTCATCACGCCTTGTGATGTAGAGATGATAGCAATACCCAATCCGTTTAATACTCGAGGTAGGTTATCAGCGCCAGCGTACTTTCTCAGACCTGGACGGCTGGCTCTTTCAATATGCCTAATAACGGGTTCTTTAGTCACTTTGTCGTATTTCAAAGCTATTTTGATAGTACCTTGAACGGTAGAGTCATCAAATTTATAGCTAAGGATGAAACCTTGGTCGAAAAGGATTTTAGTAATTTCCTTTTTGAGTTTAGATGCAGGGATTTCTACGACTCTATGACCTGCGCTATTCGCATTTCTAATTCTTGTTAAATAATCTGCGATAGGATCTGTATACATAATTTTGTCCTTTTAAATTATTACCAACTTGCTTTTTTTACACCAGGAATTAATCCTTTGTTTGCCATTTCGCGGAATAACACACGTGAAATTCCAAAAGTGCGCATATACCCTTTAGGGCGACCTGTAAGTTTGCAACGGTTGTGCAGACGCACGGGAGAAGCATTTTTAGGGATTAGCTGAAGTGCTTCATAATCACCAGCTTCTTTTAGAGCTTTGCGTTTAGCAGCGTATTTAGCTACTAACTTTTGACGTTTCACCTCGCGGGCTTTCATTGATTCTTTAGCCATATACTTAGTTCTTTTTAAAAGGTAATCCTAATTCGCTTAATAATGATTTAGCTTCTTTATCAGTGTGAGCTGATGTAACGAAGGTAATATCCATACCTGCGATCTTGTTGATTTTATCAATGTCGATTTCAGGGAATATGATTTGTTCGGTAACGCCTAAGTTGTAGTTACCTCTACCATCGAAGCCATTTGCTTTCACGCCTTGGAAGTCTCTTACACGAGGAAGAGCAGTAGTGATAAGGCGGTCTAAGAACTCATACATTCTTTCGCCACGAAGGGTAACTTTGGCACCGATAGCCATACCTTTACGGAGTTTGAAAGAAGCTACGTCCTTTTTAGAATAAGTGGCAACAGCTTTCTGACCAGTAATTTTGGTAAGTTCGTCTACAGCATAGTCGATTTGTTTTTTATCGGCTACTGCAGAACCAACACCACGGCTCACAACTATTTTTTCAAGTTTAGGAACCTGCATTACATTTTTATAGCCAAATTCTTCTTTTAGAGCCGCAACGATGCGCTCTTTGTATTCTTGTTTTAATCTAGGTACGTAAGCCATATTATATTACTACATTAGATTTTTTAGAAATTCGCACTTTTTTACCGTCACGTACTTCGAATCCTACACGAGTAGTTTTTTTCGTTTTAGGGTCGATGAATGCGAGGTTAGAAATGTGAATAGATGCTTCTTTTTCTACGATTCCACCTTGAGGGTTTTGAGCGTTAGGTTTGGTGTGTTTTTTCACCAAGTTAACTCCCTCAACAATCGCTCTGTTCTTCTCGCGATCTACACGTAATACTTTGCCTTCTTTACCTTTATATTCTCCAGCAATTATTTTTACGGTATCTCCAGTTTTAATTTTTAGTTTCATCATTTACTTTATTAAAAATTAAAGCACTTCTGGTGCTAATGAAACGATCTTCATAAATTGTTTATCACGAAGTTCTCTCGCTACGGGTCCGAATACACGGGTACCTCTCATTTCACCAGCTGCGTTCAAGAGAACGCAAGCGTTTTCATCAAATCGGATATAAGAACCATCGGCACGGCGTACTTCTTTTTTAGTTCTTACTACCACCGCTGTAGAAACTTGTCCTTTTTTTACGTTTCCGTTAGGAGTAGCTTCTTTGACGGTAACTACAATCTTATCGCCTACTGAGGCATATCTGCGCTTGGTACCACCGAGTACACGGATAGTAAGCACTTCTTTAGCGCCAGTATTATCGGCTACTTTTAGTCTTGATTCTTGTTGTACCATAATTACTTAGCTCTTTCAATGATTTCTACTAATCTCCAGCATTTGGTTTTGCTCAATGGACGTGTTTCCATTATACGCACAGTATCACCAATGTTGCAATCGTTTTTTTCGTCGTGCGCAACATATTTTTTAGTGCGCAACACGAACTTACCGTACATAGGGTGTTTTACACGTTTCACTTCTGAAACGACGATAGATTTATCCATTTTGTTGCTTGTAACAACCCCTATTCTTTCTTTTCTTAAATTTCTTTTTTCCATAAGGCAGGTTCGAATTATTGTAATTCACGTTTAGTTAGCTCACAAGCCAATCTCGCGATAGTTCTTCTTACGTTACGTAATTGAATTGGTTTTTCCAATGACGAAATTGCGTGTGCCATTTTCAAATCTGCATACGATTTCTTAAACTCACCAAGCTTTTCTTGTAGCTCAGTTATTGTCAATTTGTTAATTTCAGACTGTTTCATTGTTCTTTAATTAATTTTGATAATCTCTTGCTACAACGAATTTTGTTTTCACGGGCAGCTTTTGAGCGGCGAGGCGTAGCGCTTCTTTGGCTACGTCGAGCGGCACTCCGCCAACCTCGAACATTATTCTACCTGGTTTTACTACGGCTGCCCAGTATTCAACGGCACCTTTACCTTTACCCATACGTACTTCGAGTGGTTTTTTGGTAATAGGTTTATCTGGGAAGATTTTGATCCAAAGTTGACCTTCGCGTTTCATATAACGGGTAGCAGCGACACGAGCTGACTCGATTTGACGAGAAGTGATGAATGCTGAATCTAACGATTTAATTCCGAAAGTACCATTAGAAAGGAGCGCACCGCGGTGAGATACACCTTTCATTCTGCCTTTTTGTTGTTTACGATATTTCGTTCTTTTTGGCTGTAACATCTTTCTTGTTCTTTAAAAAATTACTTTTTGCGACGCGCTCTTTTGGGTGCACCAGCAGGCTTGTCAGTTGATTTACCGGAGAAGTTTCCACCGGTAGCTTTTTTAGTCATACCTACGAGTGGGGAGAGTTCTCTTTTACCATAGATTTCGCCTTTCATAATCCACACTTTGATGCCCATACGGCCATAAGTAGTGTGAGCTTCGTCAATAGCGTAATCGATATCAGCTCTAAAGGTTGAAAGAGGGATACGACCTTCTTTAAAGCTTTCGGAACGTGCCATTTCGGCTCCATTCAAACGGCCAGAAATCATTACCTTGATGCCTTCGGCGTTCATACGCATAGCTGAAGCGATAGCCATTTTGATAGCGCGTTTGTAAGAAACACGACCTTCGATTTGGCGGGCGATGCTTGCTGCAACGAGAGCGGCGTCGAGCTCAGGGCGTTTGATTTCAAAAATGTTGATTTGGATGTCTTTACCGGTGATTTTCTTAAGTTCTTCTTTCAACTTGTCTACCTCCTGACCGCCTTTACCGATGATGATACCGGGGCGAGCGGTGGTGATAGTAACGGTTACAAGTTTGAAAGTACGTTCGATAATCACGTGAGCAACACTAGCTTTAGATAAACGAGCGAGAACATATTTTCTGATTTTATCATCTTCAGCGAGTTTATCTCCGTAATCATTGCCTCCATACCAGTTAGACTCCCATCCTCTGATAATTCCTAGGCGATTTCCGATTGGATTTGTCTTTTGTCCCATAGTTTATCTTAGCTTTCTGTGTTAAAATTTTTAGCTCCAAGCACCAAAGTTATGTGGTTAGAGCGTTTTCTAATTCTGTGTGCTCTTCCTTGTGGAGCTGGGCGTAAGCGTTTAAGGATAGCTCCACCATCCACACGGATTTCTTTGATGAATACTCCTGCTTCTTCCAAGTTAGCGTTCTCGTTTTTAGCTTGCCAGTTAGCGATAGCTGAAAGCAACAATTTTTCTAAACGAGCGGCTGCTTCTTTTTGGTTGAATTTCAAAATAGCCAAGGCTTTGTCTACTTGCTGTCCACGTACTAAATCCGCTACTAAGCGCATTTTTCGAGGAGAAGTAGGGCAGTTATTTAACTTCGCGAAAGCCAAGCTTTTTTTAGCTTCTTTAATTTCGTCTGCTCTTAATTTTTTTCTAACTCCCATAGCCTTAATTATTTTTTACCTTTATTTTTTGCACCTGCGTGTCCACGGAAGGAACGAGTAGGTGAAAATTCTCCTAATTTATGTCCCACCATATTTTCAGTGATGTATACAGGGACAAACTGACGACCGTTGTGAACTGCAATAGTTTGGCCAACGAAGTCTGGTGTAATCATAGAAGCGCGTGACCAAGTTTTGATAACGTTTTTCTTACCAGACTGTATATTTTGTTGGATTTTCTTTTCCAAGCTATAGTGAACGTAAGGTCCTTTTTTTAATGAACGTGCCATTTGTTAGTCTCTTATTTTTTTCTGCGTTCTACAATATACTTATTACTTGCTTTGGTTTTAGAACGGGTTCTATAACCTTTAGCTGGTATTCCTTTACGTGAGCGTGGGTGACCACCGGTAGCGCGACCTTCACCACCACCCATTGGGTGATCGACAGGGTTCATAACTACTGCACGAGTACGAGGACGACGTCCTAACCAGCGTGAGCGACCTGCTTTACCTGAAAGTACCAATTGGTGATCAGAGTTTGATACGGCTCCTATGGTTGCGAGGCAAGTGAGGAGGATCATACGAGTTTCACCTGAAGGTAGCTTTACAGTAGCATACTTACCATCTTTTGCCATTAGTTGAGCAAAAGTTCCTGCAGAACGAGCAATGTTAGCTCCTTGTCCAGGGCGCAATTCAATACAAGAAATTACAGTACCGAGAGGGATTTGAGAGAGCGGCATTGCGTTACCGATTTCAGGGGCGATGTTTTCTTGACCTGAAACGATTACTTGATCAACCTTCAAACCAGCGGGAGCGATGATGTAACGCTTTTCACCGTCGGTGTATTGAACGAGAGCAATAAACGCTGTTCTGTTTGGGTCATACTCGATAGAAACTACTTTGGCGTCTACGCCGAATTTGTTTCGTTTGAAGTCGATAATACGGTACTTTTTCTTATGACCACCACCAATGTAACGCATGGTCATTTTTCCTTGATTGTTTCTACCACCAGTCTTTTTCAACGGAACGAGCAAGCTCTTTTCCGGCTTATCAGTAGTAATGGTGTCGAATTCGTTTACTACTCTAAAACGCTGACCGGGGGTAATCGGTTTTAATTTTCTAACTGACATTTTTGTCTATTTGTTAAATACTTATATATTACTATAAAAATCTATAGTTCCATCTTCTACTTGCACAACTGCTTTTTTAACAGCGTTAGTTTTAGCGATTTGCAAGCCTGTTTTTGTATAACGAGTAGATCGTTTAGGGCCGTAGTTAAGAGTACGTACGGATTTCACTTTAACGCCATAAGTAGCTTCAACTTCATTTTTGATTTGAATCTTGTTAGCGTCCTTAGCTACTACGAATGTATAGCAGTTCCTCAACTCGCTATTGTCGTTTGCTTTTTCTGTATTTACAGGTTTAATTAATACGCTCATTTCCTTCTTATTTTGTTAAAATTGACTCTAAAACTGCTACTGAGCTCTCAGTAAGTACTACGTTTGAAGCATTCACTAATTGATAAGTGTTTAACTCTGAAGCGGTTACTACACTTGAAGTAGGCACGTTACGAGAGGACAAATATACATTATTATTTGTATTTGGTAACACAAAAAGTGATTTTTTATTTTCTAAGCCCAAAGATTTTACAACTGCGGTAAAATCTTTAGTTTTTGGAGCGTCGAAATTTAAATCTTCAACTACAACGAGGGCTTGGTTTTGTAGTTTAGCACTGAGGGCAGAACGGCGAGCCAAGCGTTTTACGTTTTTAGTAAGTTTTTGTGTATAGTCTTTAGGACGAGGACCGAATATGCGTCCACCACCCACAAATACAGGAGATTTTACGCTACCTGCACGAGCTGTACCAGTACCTTTTTGTTTTTTAATTTTGCGAGTACTTCCAGCCACTTCGTTTCTTTCTTTAGCCTTGTGAGTACCTTGACGTTTGTTAGCTAAATAGCGTTTAACATCTAAGTATACTACGTGATTATTGGGCTCAATACCGAACACAGCATCAGAAAGGGTTACCTTTCTACCTGTTTCTTTTCCTTGTATGTTTAATACTGCTACTTCCATTATTTGTGAATAGTTACGTAAGCATTTTTGTGACCTGGAATACAACCTTTTACAACTAAAAGATTTTTCTCAGCAACCACTTTCAATACTTTCAAGTTTTGTACTGTTACCTTTTCAGCTCCCATACGTCCAGCCATACGCATACCTTTGAATACGCGAGAAGGGTAAGACGAAGCACCTACTGAACCTGGTGCCCTGAGGCGGTTGTGCTGACCGTGAGTAGTTTGACCTACTCCGCCGAAACCGTGGCGACGTACCACCCCTTGGAAACCTTTACCTTTAGAAACGCCTGTGATATCCACAAACTCTCCTTCGGTGAAGAAATCGACGGTGATAGTATCACCTAATTTGTAATTGTCTTCAAAACCTTGGAATTCAACAACTTTTTTCTTTACAGAAGTACCTGCTTTTTTGAAGTGACCTAGCTCTGCTTTGGTAGCACGTTTTTCTGCTTTGTCATCGAAACCAAGTTGAAGAGCATCATAGCCATCAACCTCTTTGGTTCTGACTTGGGTAACTACGCAAGGACCTGCTTCGATGATGGTACAAGGTATATTTTTACCGTTCTCATCAAAAATGCTGGTCATTCCTACTTTTTTTCCGATTAACCCAGACATAAAATTAAATATTAAATTAGTTATTAGTTCTTTTTAATTGACAATTAACAATTGATTATTGACAATTATTATAATGTTTCAGGGTCAAAAAATGCCCGAGACTTTTTAACCCTGAATCATTTTTATCCGTTTTTCCCTAACCCGCAGTTTCGGGACATTTTAGTAAAGTTATCAAACTTTGATTTCTACTTCTACACCACTTGGCAATTCCAATTTCATCAAAGCATCAATAGTTTTTGATGAAGAGCTATAGATATCTAAAAGACGTTTATGAGAGCTCAATTGGAACTGTTCACGTGCTTTTTTATTTACGTGAGGTGAGCGCAACACAGTAAAGATTTTCTTGTGTGTAGGTAATGGAATAGGACCTGTAACTACTGCACCTGTTGCTTTTACTGTTTTTACGATTTTCTCAGCAGATTTATCTACCAAGTTATGGTCGTAAGATTTTAACTTTATTCTTATTTTTTGTTGATTACCCATTTTTTCAATAAATTAGTTGCCTCTGGCATTTTTAATTACTTCGTCTGCAATGTTTGAAGGAGTTTCAGCATAATGAGAGAACTCCATTGTAGAAGTAGCACGACCTGATGAAAGAGTGCGAAGCGCTGTTACATAACCGAACATTTCAGATAGTGGAACAAATGCTTTAATTACTTTAGCACCGTTACGGTCGTCCATATTGTTTACTTGACCACGACGGCGGTTCAAGTCTCCTACGATATCACCCATATTTTCCTCTGGAGTAATAACTTCCAATTTCATAATAGGCTCCATCAATACAGCTTTTGCAGCACGAGCAGCTTCTTTGTACCCCAATTTGGCTGCCAACTCGAATGACAATGAGTCTGAATCGACAGGGTGGAATGAACCATCGATAAGAACAATCTTCATCGCGTCCATTTCGAAGCCTGCCAAAGGCCCATTCTTCATTGCTTCTTTGAAACCTTTTTCAACTGATGGGATATACTCTTTAGGAATGTTACCACCTTTGATTTCGTTTACGAACTCAAGACCCACTTTGCCTTCTTCAGCTGGTTCCATACGGAATACGATGTCGGCAAATTTACCACGTCCACCTGTTTGTTTTTTGTAGACTTCGCGGTGGTCAGCTTTAGCAGTGATAGCCTCTTTATACTCTACTTGAGGTTGTCCTTGGTTTACTTCTACTTTGAACTCGCGTTTGAGACGGTCGACAATGATATCCAAGTGCAACTCACCCATACCAGAAATGATAGTTTGTCCAGAGGCTTGGTCAGTTTTTACTTGGAAAGTTGGGTCTTCTTCAGCGAGTTTAGCTAAAGCCATACCTAACTTATCAACGTCGGCTTTTGTTTTAGGTTCTACTGCGATACCAATTACTGGATCAGGGAATACCATACTTTCGAGTACAATAGGGTATTTCTCATCGCAAAGAGTATCACCCGTTTTGATATCTTTAAAACCTACAGCAGCTCCTATATCACCTGCTTCAATATATTCGATAGGATTTTGTTTATTAGCGTGCATCTGGTAAATACGAGAGATACGCTCTTTGTTGTTTGAACGAGTGTTCAACACGTAAGAACCCGCATCTAAGTGACCAGAATAAGCGCGGAAGAACGCCAAACGACCTACGTAAGGGTCAGTAGCAATTTTGAATGCCAAGGCTGCAAAAGGAGCGTCAACGGATGGCTTGCGGAGTGCAGGCTCACCTGTTTCAGGATTAGTACCCTCAATAGCTTCTTTATCAAGCGGTGATGGCAAATAACGACATACCGCATCAAGCATAAATTGTACCCCTTTATTTTTGAATGATGAACCGCATACCATAGGAATGATAGCCATATCCATTACTGCTGCACGCAATGCCTTATGGATTTCGTCTTCAGTAATTGAACTTTCATCTTCCATAAATTTCTCAAGTAATCCTTCGTCATAGCCTGCTACCTCTTCAATTAATTGAGCGCGATATTTGGCTACATCCTCTTTCATATCGGCAGGAATTTCTACTACGTCGAAAGTAGAACCTGAATTTTCTTCGTGCCATACGATGGCGCGGTTTTTAATCAAATCTACAACACCTTTGAAATCTGCTTCGTCACCGATAGGCAATACGATAGGAACCGCGTTAGATTTGAGCATATCTCTCACCTGGTTGCAAACGTTGAGGAAATTAGCTCCTTGACGGTCCATTTTGTTTACAAACCCAATACGAGGTACTTTGTAGTTATCAGCCAAACGCCAGTTGGTTTCCGATTGAGGTTCTACCCCATCAACGGCAGAAAAAAGGAATACTAAGCCGTCAAGTACACGTAAGGAACGGTTTACCTCAACGGTAAAATCGACGTGGCCTGGGGTATCGATAATGTTGAAGTGATACTCTTTGGCATCGGCGGTAGGTTTACCATTTTCGGTAGGAAAGTTCCATTTACAGGTAGTAGCCGCTGAAGTAATAGTAATACCGCGTTCAGCCTCTTGTTCCATCCAGTCCATAGTAGAAGCACCATCGTGTACTTCACCGATTTTGTGCGTTTTACCGGTATAGAAAAGGATACGCTCGGTAGTAGTGGTTTTACCGGCATCGATATGCGCGGCAATACCTATGTTTCTTGTATATTTTAAATCTCTACTCATCGTGTTAATTAAAATCTAAAGTGTGAGAATGCTTTGTTAGCTTCAGCCATACGGTGCGTATCCATTTTTTTCTTCACGGCAGCACCTTCTTCTTTAGAGGCAGCGATAATTTCGGCAGCCAATTTCTGAGCCATTGATTTCTCATTGCGTTTACGAGCGAAACCGATGAGCCATTTCATCGCCATAGACACTTTGCGGTCTGGGCGGATTTGCATAGGGATTTGGAAGGTAGCACCACCCACACGACGTGAACGCACCTCAACGTGAGGCATCACATTGCTAAGAGCGTCTTTCCAAACATCTAATGCCGACTTTTCGTCGTTATTCTTCTTTTGTTCTACGATATCAATTGCGTCGTAGAATACTTTAAAAGCCACTGACTTTTTACCGTCCCACATAAGGTTATTCACGAAACGTGTAACCAATTGGTCGTTAAACTTAGGGTCTGGTAAAAGGGGGCGTTTTTTAGCCTGTCTTTTTCTCATTTCTTTTCAGTTAAAAGATTTTGTGTGTTAAATTACTTTTTCTTTTTGTCGGCGGGAGCTGCTTGTCCTGGTTTAGGGCGTTTCGCACCGTATTTAGAACGGCGTTGCGTTCTACCTGCTACACCAGCCGTATCGAGAGCACCACGAACAATGTGGTATCTAACACCTGGTAAATCTTTTACTCTTCCGCCTCGTACCAATACTATCGAGTGCTCTTGGAGGTTGTGACCTTCACCAGGTATATAAGCGTTCACCTCATTGCCATTAGTCAAGCGAACACGCGCTACTTTACGCATAGCAGAGTTCGGCTTTTTAGGCGTTGTGGTATACACACGTGTACATACACCGCGGCGTTGTGGGCACGAATCCAAAGCAACCGATTTACTCTTCTTGGTAATTCTGGCCCTTCCTTTTCGTACTAATTGTGAAATTGTTGGCATAATTTACAATACTATATATTTGTTTATTTGTTTACTTGTTGTCAGTCCATAGGACTTAGAGGTTTGGACTTAATTATCCAAAGCGGGTGCAAAAGTACAACTATTTTTTTAAACTGCAAAAGTCTCTGATAGATAAGAGGTGAGAAATGAGAGATAAGAAATAAGAGATTAGGAGGTAAGAAACAAGAGGTATAGACACTATATTATTGTTGATTACCAATATTTTAATGAGATTTAGTTTTAGAAATTAGTGTAACATAAGTAGTTATGAGAAAGTTGTGATTTGTTACAAATATCACAAAATAATTCTAATTTTGTTCTATAACAATAGTCTTAATTTGAGAACTAAACCATTAAGGAGCATAAAAAAATAAGACGGCGTAAAAACGTCGTCTTATTTTTTTGTTCTAATTTCTATTTTTTACTCTCTTAATGCTGCGCCAAATTGCTTTTCAAAAGCGTCTTGGAGGCGTTGCATCGTTTTGTCGATTTGTTTATCGGTAAGAGTTTTATTGTTGTCTTGAAGTACAAAACTGAGGGCATAGCTCTTCTTGCCTTCGGGCAGTTTGTCGCCTTGGTATACATCAAAAAGATTTACGTGTTTTAAGAGGTTTTTCTCGGTAGCGTATGCCTTTTCGTAAAGGTCGGCGAAGGTTACTTTCTCATCGAGCAAAAGAGCTAAGTCACGACGTACTTCGGGGTATTTAGAGATTTCCTTATATACCACTTTATGGTCTTGTACTTGTTCTAAAATCACTTCCCAATGCAAATCAGCTACAAGCACCTCTTGTTTGATATCGAAATCTTTAAGCACTTTGCTTTTTACTACTCCTATCGTTCCTAAAAGGGTCTCCCCTATTTGCCAACGGAATCCTTCACTACTCAACGTGTCGTTAGCTTCTAAAGGTAAAATAGTGATTTCCTTCAAGCCGAGACGTTCGAAGAGAGATTCCACTACTCCTTTGAGCTCAAAGAAAGAGGTTTTTTGAGCGGGAGCGCCCCAATACTCAGGTTGGGTATTACCTGTGAGATATAACACCAAATGCTTGCTTTCAGTATAATTACCATCGATATAGTGATAGTTCTTGCCAAACTCGAACAACTTCAAATCGGAGCGTTTGCGGTTGTTATTATAAGCAATCACTTCTAAGCCTGAAAACACTAGATTTTTACGCATATAGCCCAAATCGCTACTCAAAGGATTGAGGAGCTTTACTGCTTGCTCTGGATTTCCGGCATAAGTAGTAATCTCTTTTTCTGACACAAGACTGTTGGTCATTATCTCAAAGAAGCCTTTCGCTACCAACTGGTCGGCTACCACATTTTGTATGTTATGGTCGTCGTATTTGTTAGAATACGCCATTGTAGCATTTAGCTTTTCAGAGAAAATGACATTGTTGTAACCATAGATACGAAGGATTTCCTCTATTACATCGGCTTCACGCTGTACATCTACGCGGTACGAAGGGACTGACAAACCTAACCCACGTTCGGTAAACGAATTTACTTTGATATCTAAAGAGTGTAAGATAGCCTTAATTGTATCGCGTGAAATCTTCTGACCAATAAGTTTATCTATTTTCTCAAAAGTAAGAAACACCTGAAAATCTTCTTGCTTTTTAGGATAAAAATCTATCACATCAGATGATATAACCCCTCCTGCAATATTTTCAATCAGTACTGCGGCATACATTAGGGCGTATTTACAATCTTCTATATTAATACCGCGCTCAAAGCGATAAGAAGCATCGGTATTGATGCCGTGACGTTTGGCTGTTTTGCGCACCGATACAGCATCGAAATAAGCACTTTCTAAAAATACATTGCGAGTAAAATGAGTAATACCTGAGTTTTCACCGCCTAATACCCCTGCTATACAGAGAGGTTTTTCGGCATCACAAATCATAATGTCTTCAGCGTTGAGGGTGCGTTCTACTCCGTCGAGGGTTTTAAACTTTGTGCCTTCATCGGCATTCTTTACAATCACCTTGCGACCAATAATATGGTCGGCATCAAAAGCGTGAATAGGTTGTCCCATTCCGTGCAGTACGTAGTTTGTAGCATCTACTACGTTGTTCTTAGGAGTAATGCCTATGGCTTTGAGTTTGTTTTGCAACCATTCAGGCGATTCGTCTACGCGTACATTGCTAATGGTAACGCCTGTATAGCGAGGTACGAGTTTTTTGTTCTGCACCTCTATATCCATTTTAAGTGAACGATTATCGACGTGGAATTTTGTAATAGAAGGGGTGATGAGCTCTAATGAAATACCTTTTTGCATCAAGCCTGCACGTAAGTCGCGTGCTACACCGTAGTGGCTCATTGCATCGGCGCGGTTAGGAGTCAGTCCTATTTCGAATACCTCGTCGGTTTCTACCTCAAACACCTTACTGGCAGGGGTACCTACTTCCCATTTACTGTCGAGCACCATAATGCCATCGTGACTTTCGCCTAAGCCGAGTTCGTCTTCAGCACAAATCATACCGTAACTCTCTTCGCCACGAATTTTACCTTTTTTAATTTCGAAAGGCTTACCTTCTTTGTCGTAGAGTACTGTGCCAATAGTAGCTACAAGTACTTTCTGCCCTTGTGCTACGTTAGGAGCTCCACAAACGATTTGCAAAGGTGCTTCGCCTCCTACGTCTACTTTGGTGATTTTAAGTTTATCGGCGTTAGGGTGTTTTTCGCATTCGAGTACGTGACCTACCACTACGCCTTTGAGTCCCCCTTTTACGCTTTCGAAGTGTTCAATCCCTTCTACTTCTAAGCCTAAATCAGTAAGGATGACCGCTGTATCTTCAGCAGGCATTTCTAACTTCAAATATTGTTTTAACCAGTTATATGATATTTTCATAGTTGTTTTTTTTCAATCTTCAATCAAGCGTTACTACACTTTGGCAAAGTGTATACGGCAAAAATTATTACAGAGTGCAAAATTAGCAATTTTAGCAATAACCACAAAAAAAAGCTATTCAAAAAAAATGAATAGCTTTTAAAATCTATATTATTTAACAGTGAGTTAGTCGTTTTTCTTCTTCAAGGTTTCGGTTACTTGAGCTGAAGCGGTGAAGGAGGTAATCATATTGTTGAGCATCTCACTACCTGCTTCGGGTGAGTTAGGAAGTAGGATAAGATTACTATTGGTTTGCTGACCTACGGCTTGCAAGGTGTCGTAGTGTTGAGTAACTACAATAAGCGCTGAAGCTTCTTGCGAGCTGATACCTACTTTATGCAATACGTCTACACTCTCTACCAATCCGCGAGCAATTTCACGACGCTGGTCGGCGATACCTTGACCTTGCAAACGTTTGCTTTCGGCTTCTGCTTTTGCTTTTTCGACGATGAGGATGCGTTGTGCATCACCTTCGTATTGAGCCGCTACTTTTTCGCGTTCGGCGGCATTGATACGGTTCATTGCGGCTTTTACTTGGGCATCGGGGTCGATATCGGTTACTAAGGTTTTGATGATGTCGTAACCGTAAGTTTCCATTGATTCTTGTACTTCGCGTTTTACGGCGATGGCGATATCGTCTTTCTTAACGAATACATCGTCGAGTTTCATCTTAGGAACTTCGGCGCGGACTACGTCGAATACATAGCTGGTAATCTGGTCGTGTGGGTATTCGAGCTTGTAAATGGCATCGTATACTTTTTCTTTAATCACCACGAACTGTACTGATACTTTAATTTTGACAAATACATCGTCCAAAGTTTTGGTTTCGACAATGACATCGAGCTGTTGGATTTTGAGACTGATGCGAGCGGCTACTTTATCGATGATAGGTATTTTCATTTGTAAACCCGAATGACGAATACTTTCGAATTTACCGAAACGTTCTACTGACACGGCGGTTTGTTGGCGCACAGTGAAGAAAGTAGATAGCAAAAATACTAATGCAAAAAAGAATAAAATGTAAAATAAATAGGGCATAATGTGAATTTTTATGGGTTATTAACGGCTACAAATGTACTTTCTTTTTTTGAATTGTGCAAGAAAGATGAGTACAGAATTTTGAGTTTAAAATAATTTGAAGAGAATGAGGAAATTAGAGAATGAGAAAATGAGGAAATGGTGTGTGCTTGAGTTAGAGGGATGAGGCTGTGCCTCAGAAATTAAACAAAATTTAAACAAAATCAAGGCTACGCCTTATGAAATGGGGAGAGGTTGGTTGGGGTTTTTGAGGAAAAATTAGCAAATTAGAGAATGAGAAAATGAGGAAATTAGCAAATGGGGAAATTAGCAAATGGGGAAGCGTTGAGGGGTTCGGAAGAAAACGGAGAGGTTCGGAAGAGAGTTAAGAGAGATTTTGATGGAAAAAGGCTATTAGGAGGGTGGGGTTAGCTTATAGAGAGCTTATAGGAAGCTTATACGAATCTTGGTCGATTGGTATAGAAAGGGTGTATAAATAGTTGATTCATAA
>NZ_AJZR01000033.1:0-61658 GCF_000271925.1 Capnocytophaga sp. oral taxon 412 str. F0487
AACCATTAACCATTAACCATTAACCATTAACCATTAACCATTAACCATTAACCATTAACCATTAACCATTAACCATTAACCATTAACCATTAACCATTAACCATTAACCATTAACCATTAACCATTAACCATTAACCATTAACCACTAACCATTAACCATTAACCATTAACCATTAACCATTAACCATTAACCACTAACCATTAACCATTAACCACTAACCATTAACCACTAACCATTAACCACTAACCATTAACCACTAACCATTAACCACTAACCATTAATTAAAATTTTGCTCATTTGCTAATTATTCTCTACCTTTGCACTCCAAATTAACAAAGACATTATGATTTACGAAATATGTGCCAGCTCATTCGAGTCGGCTAAAAATGCACAAGAAGCAGGTGCTACTCGCATTGAATTATGCAGTGAATTGGGAGTAGGAGGCATCACTCCCAGCTACGGATTGATTAAAAAAGTAATGGACGAGCTGAGCATCGGCAATTGTGTGCTGATACGTCCACGCAGTGGCGATTTCACTTATACCGAAGAAGAATTCGATGTAATGTTGCGCGATATTGCTCTTTGTCGTGAGTTAGGTTGTATGGGCGTAGTAACGGGTGTGTTGCACCGCGATAATACCATTGATGAAGAGCGCACCGCACGCCTCATTGAAGCCTCAGGTGATATGGAATTTATCTATCATCGCGCTTTCGACTGTGCTCCTGACCCCATTGTAGCTATTCAAACCTTGAAACGTTTGGGAGTAAAACGCATTCTCACCTCAGGAGGTAAGAAATCGGCCATTGAGGGGCTCGCTCTTTTAAAAGAACTCAATCGCATTGGCGGAGGACAACCTACTATTATGCCCGGTGGTGGCATCAATGCGCAAAGTATCGTGCAGATAAAAGCTGCCGGTTTTACCGAAGTACATTTCTCAGGTACTGTTTTCGAAGATTTAGGTACTACCTTACCTTTCTCGTTCAAAACAGAAAGTTTTTTAGATGAAAGAAAAAGACCTATTTCTAACGTTAAAGTTATTCGTGAGATTATTAGCAAATTAGCAAATTAACGAATAGGCAAATATTCTATGATTTATATTATACTTATCAGTATCTTTACGCTGTATTTCTTATTGAGTTTTTATGCTAGCAGAAGCTTAAAGACACTTGCCTCAGCACGATGGATACATTGGACTTTCTGGGGAATAGCAGTTGTCATTGTCGCCAATCTTCTTTACCATTGGTTCAACAGAGGTAAAACAGTGTGGAGTGCTCCTCAGCAATATGCTGTGGCAGGACTTCTCACGTGGCTCATCATCTGCTTGTTTGTCAGTTTGCCTTTGTTTATAGAAGATATTACTCGCCTTATACGTGCTTTTTTCAGCAGGAAAAAGCAAAACGCTCCTCGTATGCCCTCACGACGCAAGTTTATCAGTATGCTGGGTTGGGGCTTGGCGGCAATTCCTTTTGCCTCTATCCTCTACGCTATTTTTAAAGGAAAGTACAATTACAAGGTATGGAAGTATACCCTTTATTTTCCCGACCTTCCTAAGGCGTTCGACGGCTATCGAATTACTCAAATCTCGGATATTCACTGTGGGAGTTTTGACAATTATGAAAAGATACGTTATGGGGTAGAACTTATCAATGCTCAAAAGAGTGATGTTATTCTTTTTACAGGCGATTTGGTAAATAACTTGGCAGAGGAGGTTCACGATTGGAAAAGCTTGTTTGCTACGTTGCACGCTCCCGATGGTGTCTTTTCTATTATGGGTAACCACGATTATGGCGATTACTCTTCTTGGGAAAGCGTTGAAGCTAAGCGCAAAAACTTAGAACACTTGTTTGATTTACAAAAGGAAATGGGTTGGGACTTGCTCCTAAATGAACATCGCTATTTAGAACGCAATGGCGAAAAGATTGCCCTTATAGGCGTTGAAAACTGGGGGCGCGGTAGGTTCTCTAAATACGGCGACCTCAATAAAGCTATGGAGGGAGTAAACGAAGAAGATTTTAAAATACTGATGAGCCACGACCCTACTCATTTTCAAGAAATTGTTTTGCCCGAGAGAAAGAACATAGCGCTCACCCTTAGCGGTCATACACACGGAATGCAGTGTGGGATTGAAATACCCCAATGGCGGTGGAGTCCCTCACAATATATTTATAAATATTGGGGAGGTATGTATAAAGAAGGAGCACAATATTTAAACGTAAATCGTGGGTTTGGGTATCACGCCTTTCCTGGGAGATTAGGCGTATGGCCTGAAATTACTGTCATAGAACTCAAACGAGGATAATATAACTTTTGCTAAGATTATTATGGATACATTTTTAAAGGAATTAGGAAGTCTAAATGCCCCTCAACGTGCTGCCGTGCTTCAAAAAGATGGACCTATCATCGTGATAGCAGGAGCAGGCTCTGGTAAAACTCGCGTGCTTACTTATCGTATAGCCAACTTGATGAGAGAAGGTGTAGATGCTTTCAATATCCTTGCTCTTACCTTTACTAATAAGGCTGCCAACGAAATGAAAAAGCGTATTGCTAGTCTTGTAGGCAACAACGAAGCAAAGAACCTATGGATGGGTACATTCCACTCCGTTTTTGCTAAAATCTTGCGCATCGAAGCCGATAAATTGGGATATCCTCAAAATTTCACTATATATGATACCCAAGACTCTCAGCGCCTTATTAATGGTATCATTAAGGAGATGGAGTTGGACAAAGATATCTATAAGTATAAACGAATACAATCGCGTATTTCTTCCTTTAAAAACAGTCTTATTACCGTGAGAGCCTATTTTAATAATCCTGAACTAATGGAAGCTGACGCAATGGCAAGACAACCACGTTTAGGAGAAATTTATCAAGAATATGTAGATAGGTGTTTTAAAGCAGGAGCAATGGATTTTGACGATTTACTGCTGAAAACAAATGAACTCCTCAATCTATATCCTGATGTATTGGCAAAATATCAAAATAGGTTTAGGTATATTCTTGTAGATGAGTATCAAGATACCAATCACTCTCAATATCTTATCGTGAAGGCTTTGGCTGACCGTTTTCATAACATTTGTGTAGTAGGAGATGATGCGCAAAGTATTTATGCTTTTAGGGGAGCAAACATCAATAATATTCTCAATTTCAAAAATGATTATCCAGAGGCAAAAGAATATAAGTTAGAGCAAAATTATCGTTCTACAAAAAATATTGTGGAAGCAGCTAATAGCGTGATAGAACACAATAAAATACGATTGGAAAAGGTAGTTTTCACCGAAAATGAATTAGGTGAACCTATTAAAGTGCATAGAAGTCCTACTGATGCTGATGAAGGTCGTTTTGTAGCGAGCTCTATCTTTGAAAACAAGATGCAATACCAGCTTCCTAATGGTAATTTTGCGGTGCTTTATCGTACTAACTCACAATCGCGTGCTATTGAAGATGCTCTTAGAAAACGTGATATTCCATACCGCATCTATGGCGGATTATCATTCTACCAACGCAAGGAAATCAAAGATATGCTTGCTTATTTGAGACTTATTATCAATCCAAATGATGAGGAAGCTTTGGTGCGCATTATCAATTTTCCTGCACGAGGCATTGGAGAAACTACAATGGAAAAGCTTACTTTGGCAGCAAATCATTATAAGAAGTCTATCTTCGAGATAATGTATAACATCAATAAACTTCCAGAATTGCACATCAACACTACTACAAAGCAAAAACTTACTGATTTTGTGGTAATGATTCTTAACTTTCAAGCTCTCAATCAAAAAGCAAATGCTTTTGAAGTTGCCGAGCAAGTCGCAAAGAAAACAGGGCTTTTGCAAGAGTTTAAAAAAGATGGTACACCCGAGGGTATAGCCAAAATGGAAAACATCGAAGAGATGCTTAATGGTATGAAAGATTTTGTAGAAGGACAAGAAGATGTAGCAGATAGCAGGGCAAGTCTTTCAGAATATTTAGAAGATGTTGCTTTGGCTACTGATATGGATAAAGAGATAGGCGATGATGACCGTGTAGCTCTGATGACTATTCACTTGGCAAAAGGATTGGAGTTTCCGTATGTATACGTGGTAGGGATGGAAGAAGATTTGTTTCCTTCGGCAATGAGCATACAATCACGTAACGATTTGGAAGAAGAAAGAAGGTTATTTTATGTAGCACTCACCCGTGCTGAGAAACAAGCCTATTTAACTTATGCAGAAAACCGTTATCGTTGGGGGAAACTTTCTGATGCCGAGCCAAGTAGATTTATCGAAGAAATAGATGAACGTTATTTGCAGTATCTTACACCTTCTATTTCTAATCCTAATTATCGATATAAACCACTTATTGATAGGGATATTTTTGGTGAAGTAGATAAAAGTAAACTACGTTTGCGGAAACCTATAAGTGGAATACCTCCTCATAAAAACGCTCCGACAGGAGAAGAACAACAAAAACTCAGGAAGTTAAAACCTGTGAATGCTTTGTATAATTCTAATAGTAATAATAAAAATACTTATAACGGACTGGATATAGGAACAGTAGTTTATCACGAACGTTTCGGTCGTGGTAAAGTAATTTCATTGGAGGGAACAGGAAATGATAAAAAGGCGCAAATAAATTTCGAGACAGGAGGTTTAAAAAATATATTATTACGCTTTGCTAAACTAACTATTATTGATAGTTTGAACGAAAATTTATAACCCACATTACCTATTTGTCATTTCAAATTAAAGAGCATTATAGCTTTTAAGCTGAGGTACGAATTCCTCTCACTGAGAGGTTCACTCGATAACAAGAGGTTTTCTATAGTTTTATAGAAAGCCTCTTTTATTTGTTATAATTCACCCAAATAGCTGTACCCCCTCCTTTGCGGTCGTAAATAGACTTAATAGTTCCCCAAGAGAAAGTGCGTTCCTTGCCTATATGTGCTGTAAGCCATTGGTCATAGTATTTTTCAGTCTGCAATTCGTATGCTTCACTCCAATCGTTCCACGAGGTTTGTTTTTCATTCTTCATTGCAAAACCTAAGAATTTTAGCTGTTCTCCTTCAAAACAAAGCGACACATTAAATAACTTCCCCTCAAAAGAACAATCGCTGAAATACAACCAATAATAGCCTGTTCCTACGTCCCATACTTTGTTATTAGGAAAATGTTCTCTAAGAATTGCAAAAGTAGTATCGGCAGTGATGGTCTCTCCTTTTATAAGGAGAAAATCGCCGTTTTTAATATTTATAAACGAATCTAAAGTTTTCATATAGAACGCTATTTACTGAGTACAAAGATATAATTTTTTGTTAATATTTTCAATACCCACAGAAAAATTAGTACCTTTGCCTCTCTAATATATATCAAATATGAATATAGCCATAGTGTGTTACCCTACCTTTGGGGGGAGTGGTGTTGTAGCTACCGAACTCGGGCTTGCCTTAGCTCGCAAAGGTCATCAGGTGCACTTTATCACGTATAGTTACCCCGTGCGTTTAGACTTCTTGGAGATGAACATTCACTTTCACGAAGTGCACGTAGAAGAATACCCCTTGTTTCACTACCAGCCTTACGAACTAGCATTGTCCAGCAAAATGGCTTATGTGATAAAAACCTATCACATAGATATTTTGCACGTGCATTATGCCATTCCGCACGCTTATGCAGGTTATATGGCTAAACAAATGCTCAAACGGGAAGGGATAGAAGTACCTATGGTAACGACCCTTCACGGCACCGATATTACCCTTGTGGGCAACCACCCTACTTACAAAGAGGCAGTCACGTTTAGCATTAACGAATCGGATATTGTAACTTCAGTGTCCGAGAGTTTGAAGCAAGATACTCTAAGACTTTTCCGTATAGATAAAGATATTAAGGTAATTCCTAACTTCACAAATATAAAAAAATCCAAAGAAACTTCTCCTTGCAAACGCACTGTAATGGCAAAGCCTGAGGAACTCATCGTTACACACATTAGTAATTTTAGGAAGGTAAAACGCATAGACGATGTGGTGAGAATTTTTTATGGCATTCAGCAGAAACTTCCTGCTAAGCTCATAATGGTAGGTGACGGACCTGAGCGCGAGATAGCCGACCAGCTCTGCAAGGATTTAGGCATCAAGAGCAAAGTGCTGTTTTTAGGTAATACTTCTGATATAGAACGCATTTTGTGTTTCACCGATTTATTCTTACTCCCTTCTGCTTCTGAGAGCTTTGGACTTTCGGCATTAGAAGCAATGGCAGCAGGCGTTCCGGTAGTATCGAGCAATACCGGAGGACTTCCAGAAGTGAATGAAGAGGGCGTATCGGGCTATCTGTGCCCCATAGGCGATGTAAAAGCAATGGCAGAGAAGGCTATTTACATACTTGAAGACAAAACCCGATTGGCACAATTTAAACAGAATACCCGCAAAGTAGCCGAACGTTTTGACGAGGATAGAATAGTGCCAATGTATGAAGCACTTTACTACAGTGCTATCGACAATAAATAGGGAAAGTACTTTTGCGTTTTTTCTGTTAAAAATAGCTAAAACAGCTATTTTTCTTCAAAATAAGACAGTAAAATATTTTTTAGCCCCAAATTTATAAAGTACTGAAAAACAGTACAACTAAACATTATCGTATCTTATAGGTAACTTATAGGAAACTCGAAGCTAAAGCGAAGGAAAGACGAACAAAAGACGAAGGAAAGACGAAGGAATGAGCTTACTATACTGAATATCAGAGGGAGATAAGACGATTTTAAAATATTGAATAAATTAAGGGTAAATCCTCAATTTTAACAGAAAAAATGCAACAGTAGCAATTCAGAGGTTTATGTTATATCATTTCGTTGTAAGGGACGCAAGTATCAAAACCTTTGGAGGCAAAGTAAGCGGGGGTATCTTCGGTTTCGGAAATGGCTAATACAAAATCACCACCCCAAGCGCCCAAACTCTTCACTGTGCCGTTGAAATCGGGGAAAAGGCGTTCTTTAATGGTGGGCATACTCAAGTAGTTGCTAATGAGTGTTTCGTGTTCGTTTAATATCTGGCAAACATCGGTTACGGTATGCGCTAAAACAAACTGTTCAGTAAGGCGAGTAATGCTCTCAGCAAGTTTGCGTTTACTTTTAGTTACTGACCGATAACGCACAATTCCGTCCTTGCTATTTTGTTTCTGATTGAGATAAACGAAGTAGATTTGATGTGTATGAGGAAAAAGAAAGCGCAAAGGGTAACTATGTGGTTTGCCTCCTTCTAACTTATACAACAATGGAGTATTGCTTTTGGCACAAGCGATATCGTAACCACTACCACCAAAACTCTTAAAAAGCAGTTCGTATGGATTTACGGCTGCCCACTGCGCTATATTGTTGATGAGTGTAGAGGAAGTGCCTAAGCCCCACAAACGAGGGAACTCTAAATGAGTTTGCACCTGAGAGTGTAGCCATTTATCTTTGAAATTGGGGTTGAGGAGAGTAGCCGTAGTGAGAATTTTTTGCAATGTTTGCGCTATTTGTTGGTCGGTTTCAGTAGTGAGTGTCGCACTGTCGAACCACAAATCACCGTTGGCATCAAAGGCTTGCCATCGGCTTTCGTTTGCTCCTTCTGTTACCTTCAATGTCTGTCCTTTCTGGGTGGGTAAAGCAAAAGCGAGCGCGCCGTCGAGCACCGCATATTCGCCCGTAATGAGCAATTTACCATTACTATGAAAAGAATAAGTTTGTGTTACTCCCATATTTTTTATATCTTTGCACTCTGAAAGGACAAAAGTAATAATTATTTACAGATAAAAAATAGAATAATGAAAAAAATAAAACAACTTTTATGCGTGTTTGCCCTCGCAATTCCGTTTGTTGCAGGGGCACAATCTATGCAAATAAGAATTGCCACTACCAGCGGAGATGAACAAAGTTTCAGGAGCGCTGAAGAGCTTATGAAGACTAACTTTGCTAAGCTAAAAGAAGTTAGAATTTATAGCAATTCAAATAATGAAGTGCAAGTAAGTGAGGCTTTATTGAGAAGGCTTTTCAGTGAAGCACAGCAACTTGAAGTATTGGAAATAAAGGAAGTGGGGATAGCTTCATTTCCTGAGCTAAGTGTTGAAAATAAAACACTAAAAGTATTGGTATTACGCCTCAATAACCTCAGCAAATTACCTGAGAACATCGGCAGTCTTTCGGCTTTGCAAACTATAGATATCTATAACCCGATTACTGAAGTGCCTGCGTCACTTATGAACTTAAAACAGTTAGAAAATTTGAAGTTTGAAGGAGCTGAATTTACAGATTTCCCAGAGCAAGTGTTTGCTTTACCTAAGTTGAAATCACTTATCATCAGTCAGTTTGACACGAAGAACAAAATAAAAGTACTTCCTAATAACTTCGACAAGTTGCCACTACTTGAAGAACTGTCGTTGCGCAATGCTGTGCTTAGCGAAGTGCCTGCCTCAGTAGGACGTTTGCCAAAGTTAGAAAACGTATACTTCAATGCGAACAACCTCACTAAATTACCACAAGCATTGGCTGAAAATCCACGATTAACTTACGTGAATATCAACGACAATCCGCTTGATTTCAAACAATTTATAAAATCGATAGAGAAAATACAGTGGAAGGGTGTTTTGTACATCAACAACCGTAATTTCACTACTCAGCAATACGAAGAAGTAGAAAAACGCTTGCCCAGAATAAGCGTATTCTACACTCAGAGAGAAGAATAAGTACCCTAAAATGCATTTCATTTTATGAAAGAAAAACCCATAAAAGTAGGAATTTCCATTGGTGATATGAACGGTGTAGGACTTGAAATTATCCTAAAAACCTTTGAAGACCACCAAATATTGGAATTGTGTACGCCTATTATTTTTGCTTCGAACAAGTTAGTTTCTTTTCAGAAGAAACATTTCAATACCACTGCCAATTTTCAAGGAATTGAGAGCGTGGAAGCTGCTATTGACGGCAAGCTAAATGTGCTAAACTGCTGGAAAGAAACACCTACGGTCACCTTTGGACAAGAAACCGAAGAAGGTGGCAAATATGCCTTTTTATCATTACAAGCTGCGGTGGAAGCGTTAAAAAACAACAGTATTGATGTGCTAGTAACCGCTCCTATCAATAAAAACAACATACAGTCGGACGCGTTTCACTTCCCTGGTCACACCGATTATTTGGCACAAGAGCTCAACGGTACTAGCCTGATGTTTATGGTGAGCGAAGACCTGAAAGTGGGTTTACTTACTGACCACGTGCCTTTGAAAGAGGTTTCTTCTCTTATTACAGAAGCCCTCATTATGGAGAAAGCGCGCCTGATGAACGAATCACTCATTAAGGACTTCCGCTTACAACGCCCTAAAATAGCCGTATTGGGCATTAATCCACATTGCGGAGATAAAGGCGTGATAGGTAGCGAAGATGACGAAGTGTTACGCCCAGCCTTGAAAAAGCTGTATTTTGATGAGAATATATTGGTATTTGGACCTTTTGCTGCCGATAGTTTCTTCGGTTCACAAACCTACCGGAACTACGATGCGGTATTAGCACCTTACCACGACCAAGGGCTTATCGCGTTCAAAACCATTGCCTTTGGTAGTGGTGTGAACTATACAGCAGGACTTAGCAAAGTACGTACTTCGCCCGACCACGGTACGGCTTACGAAATAGCAGGCAAGGGCATTGCCGACCCTGAGTCGTTCCGTCACGCTATTTTCACTGCTTTAGATGTGTTTAGAAACCGTGAAGAATACGCTGAACTGACCAAGAACCCGCTAAAAGTGCACTCTTTAGAAATGGACAAAGACAAATAATTACGAAATGAATATCAAAAAATTAGGAGCGATAGACATAGGGTCGAACGGGGTGAGATTACTCATTTCGAACGTATTGGAAGAGCCTAACGAAGCTCCGAAATTTACCAAAGCCAGCTTGGTGCGCGTGCCTATCCGTTTGGGAGCTGATGTGTTTTTAGACGGACTCATCTCAGAAGAAAACACCGATAGATTGGCAGACACGATGCAAGCGTTCAGTTTGCTGATGAAAGTAAACCAAGTGGAAAAGTATCGCGCTTGTGCGACCTCGGCAATGCGAGAATCTACCAATGGGCAACAAGTAGCCGATGAGGTATACAAACGTACAGGAGTGCGCATAGATATTATAGATGGCGCCGAAGAGGCGAGCATTATTGCCTCTACCGATATTTCAAGTTTAATACAAAAAGATAAAGATTACCTATACATAGACGTAGGCGGGGGTAGTACTGAGTTTACGGTCTTCTCCAAGGGGAAGGTAAAAAAGTCGCGTTCGTTCCCCATAGGTACAGTACGTTTATTAGACAACAAAGTAAGCAATAAAACGTGGGAAGAAGTAGAACACTGGATAAAAAAGCATACGAAAGACTGTGAGCATATAGAAGCCATTGGTTCAGGAGGGAACATCAACAAGATACACAAGAATTCCAACAGCAGAGAAGGAGAACCACTGAGCTATCAGTACCTCACCGATTACTATAATTATGTATCGGGATTTACTTACGATGAACGCATCAGGCTCTTAGGTTTTAATCCCGACCGTGCCGACGTAATTCTGTATGCACTTACAGTGTTCATCAATGCGATGAAATGGTCAGGAGCAGAAATTGTACACGTACCCCGCATTGGTCTTGCCGACGGGATTGTAAGGAGCATTTATAATGAAGAATAAGTGGTTTAAATTTTAATAGTTTGTAATAAAAAGTGAAAGAGCTTAATACGAATGATGTATTAAGCTCTTTCTTTTTACAATGAAAGTTAAACTAAACTCGGAAATTATTGCTTGGTAGAGGATAAGTACCCTCTACTAAAATACTACTATCTACATCTTGGAGGTTACGATGACCTGAAAAAGCCATAGTAGTATCCATTTCGTCATATAATATTTGCAAAGCACGTGTTACGCCTTCTTCGCCATAAGCACCGAGCCCATATACAGGAGCACGACCAAGCATAATACCTTTGGCTCCTAACGCCCACGCTTTGAGCATATTTTGCCCTGTATAGAAACCAGAGTCTATCCATACTTCGGTTTGGCTACCTACGGCACTTACAATATCGGGGAGTGCTTTGATAGTGGAAATAGTATCGTCCATTTGGCGACCACCGTGGTTAGACACAATAATTGCATCGGCACCATATTTTACAGCTTCGATAGCATCTTCAGGAGTCATAATACCCTTTAAGATGATAGGTCCCCCCCACAATTCTTTAATTTCGGCGATATCTTTCCAACTAAGACTTGGGTCGAACTGCTCTTTTGTCCAAGAGGAAAGTGAAGAGAGGTCGGATACGTTTTTCGCGTGACCTGCAATATTGCGAAATGTCCAACGGCGATTGCCAAACACATAGCGCAACCCCCAAGGAATTTTAGTAGAAAGGTTAATCATATTAGGGATAGTGAACTTAGGAGGGGTGGAAAGTCCATTCTTGATATCGCGATGACGATTGCCGAGCACCTGCAAATCTACGGTTATCATTAAAGCAGAGCATTTAGCATCTTTAGCACGACGAATAAGGTCTTTCATAAAATCGCGGTCGCGCATTACATACAACTGAAACCAAAAGGGCTCTACTCCTGCTTCTACCAAATCTTCGATAGAACAGATAGACATCGTAGAAAGCGTGAAGGGGATTCCAAATTTTTGAGCGGCTTTTGCCATATGGATTTCACCATCAGCCCACATCATTCCCATAAAGCCAACAGGAGCCGTCATAGCGGGAAACTTTACCTTTTGCCCTAAAAGAGTACTTTCGAGGGTACGGTTATCCATATCCACTAATATGCGTTGACGGAATTTGATAGGGTTAAAATCGGAAACATTTTCTCTGTAAGTTGATTCAGTCCAAGATCCGGTGTCTACATACTCATAGAACATCTTAGGGACGTTGCGTTTACACACCACACGCAAGTCCTCAATGTTTGTCATTTTAGTTAAATCTCTCATTTGGATAAGTTTTTTAAATTGATAATCTTAATACTTTTAAAGAAATAGATATTGTTTTCTTTTTCTAATTTGGTCGCAAATATAAACAATAATTTTGATTTAGCAACTTTTTCTTTTGAAAAAGTAAATTTACAATCAAAAATATATTACAAATAATTCGATAAACTACAAATGAGAACCTCTTTGAAGCACGATAGAACTTTCAATTTGTGAATTGACAATTATTTTCTATCTTTGCACCTTTAATTATTAGTTCGTTGTCTCTCGGTACAGACAACTCACAACTCATCACTAAAAACTAAACACTAAGAAACAAATGAAGAACATACGTAATTTCTGCATTATTGCACATATCGACCACGGAAAGAGTACCTTAGCCGACCGTTTGCTCGACTTTACCCAAACCGTAACCGAACGCGAAAAACAAGACCAATTGCTCGACAATATGGACTTGGAGCGGGAGCGCGGTATCACTATCAAGAGCCACGCGATACAAATGGAATATGTGTACAAAGGCGAAACGTATATCCTCAACCTTATCGATACCCCCGGTCACGTGGATTTCTCTTACGAGGTATCGCGTTCCATCGCTGCTTGTGAAGGGGCACTCCTGATCGTAGATGCTGCTCAAAGCATACAAGCACAGACGATTTCTAACCTCTACTTGGCTCTCGAAAACGACCTTGAAATCATTCCCGTACTCAACAAAATAGACCTACCCAGTGCTAACCCCGAAGAGGTGAAAGACGACATTGTAGACCTCTTGGGCTGTTCGCCCGATGAGATTATCCCTGCTAGCGGAAAAACAGGGTTGGGCGTAGAGGCGATTTTGGAGGCTATTATAGAGCGTATTCCTGCCCCTACTGGCGACCCTAAGGCACCACTACAAGCGTTGATATTCGACTCGGTATACAACTCTTTTCGCGGGGTAGAGACTTACTTCCGGGTGATGAACGGTGAAATACGCAAAGGGCAGAAAATCAAATTTATGTCCAACGACAAAATTTATGATGCCGACGAGGTGGGCACGCTCAAACTCAACCAAGTGCCCAAGCAAGTGATTGGCACTGGCGATGTGGGGTACCTTATCACCGGTATTAAGGACGCGCGTGAGGTGAAAGTAGGAGATACGATTACCTCGGCAGTAGACGGTTGTAAAGAAGCTATTGACGGCTTTGAGAACGTGAAACCAATGGTATTTGCAGGAATTTATCCGGTAGATACCGAAGATTACGAAGAGCTACGCACCTCAATGGAAAAACTCCAACTAAACGATGCTTCCTTAGTCTTCACCCCCGAAAGTTCAGCCGCTTTGGGCTTTGGCTTCCGTTGCGGTTTCTTGGGTATGTTGCACTTAGAGATTGTGCAAGAGCGCTTGGAACGTGAGTTTGGTATGACCGTCATTACCACCGTGCCCAACGTAAGTTACCACGCCTATACAAAGAAAGAACCCGAAAAAGAGATTATCGTAAATAACCCTTCTGACCTTCCCGACCCGTCGAAATTAGACCGTGTGGAAGAGCCGTATATCAAGGCGAGCATCATCACCAAATCGGATTTTATTGGTCAGGTGATGTCGCTATGTATTGAAAAACGCGGTGTTATCACCAACCAGCACTACCTCACCCCTGAGCGTGTGGAGCTGAACTTTGATATGCCACTTGCCGAAATCGTGTTCGACTTCTACGACCGACTCAAAACGGTGAGCAAGGGCTATGCCTCGTTTGACTATTCACCTATTGGGATGCGTGCTTCTAACCTTGTGAAGGTGGATATTCTCATCAACTCGCAATCGGTAGACGCCCTCTCTGCCCTTATCCACGCTGATAATGCTTATAATATAGGTAAGAAGATGTGTGAAAAACTGCGTGAGCTCATACCGCGTCAGCAGTTTGATATTCCTATTCAGGCGGCTATTGGGGCTAAAATTATCTCTCGCGAGACCATTAAAGCCTTGCGTAAGGACGTTACCGCCAAATGTTACGGAGGGGACATCTCGCGTAAGCGTAAGCTCTTAGAGAAACAGAAAGCCGGTAAAAAACGTATGCGCCAAGTAGGGAATGTGGAGATACCACAAAGTGCATTTATGGCGGTGTTGAAGCTAAATGATTGATGTTAAAAATAATTAATTATGAGCCAAAAAAAAATAACTTATCACATATTTAAGTTTTATACAGGAGAAGATATATCTTATGATGAATTTGACTTCAATAACTTTGTAGAGTTTGTAAATAATTTAGATGATGAAAGCAAAAAATACAATATTAATCGTACAAAATTCTGCTCAATAGAATTTATCAACCAATTAGAACAAAGAGATTGTAATGGTAGATTGAAATGTTTTTTTGGCTGTATCAAATCTGCACCTTTTGGAGTAAATAAACCTTTATTAGATTATTCTGATAATACAGAAAGAGATAATCCTAAAAACTTAACAGAAGGAGAAAAAGAACAAAATTACTTTATATTAGCATTTAATAGTAATTCTGAATTTGAAATAATATTTCAAAAATCAGGATTAGGAATATCCATAAATCAATTTAAAAACTACATTGATAATCTTATAAATAAATACTTGTCTTATATAAATTTGGAAAAAGAATTCAGAACAGAAATGGGAGATATTATTATTGAGAATTTAAATGATATAATTGATAGAATAGATAGAATTGTTGAATGTAAGCTTTATATAGACAAACAAGTATTAGGTTCTGATTTTCTAGGTTTATCTAATAGGACTTTGAGTGTAAAAAAAGAACTTACTATATCTGCAAAGGCAGAATACAATCAAAGTATAGAACAATTTCTTCGTGATATTTTGCAAAATATTACTCATAATAACACTATTTCTAGAGTTTGGGTAAGAGGAAAGGACAACAATAATAATGAAGCAAAGTTCTTCATAGAAAAAATAATGAAAGGAAATACTATAAGTGTAGATATAAATCCTACAACAGGTGCTGTTGTTAGAGAAAGTATAAAACAAGCAATGATAAATCTAATATAAATGTTTAAGGAGTTTTTAATATTGATATCTGATTACTATTCCATTTCAAAGAAGTATATTTCTTTTGATATTGTAGTTCCTTTTTGTATATCATTATTAATTGTTTATTTAGGGAAAAACTTTTCTTTCTTTAATGACTCATATTTAGGACAAATTATTGTTTTATTGGGAATTTTAGCTGGTTTTAATACTACAGCAATATCTGTTTTAACTTCAACATCTAATAAAAATATTGATAAGTTAAAAAATACTTATCCCAAAAAAAGAATAGAGATAGGGGGAAAAAAAGTGTCCTTATTTCAAATATTATATATTAACATATCATACGTAATACTCCTTTCCTTTATAGTTATTATATTTTGTATATTAGGTTGTTTATTACCTATTAGATTATTTGTAAATAATTATATATTTCTAATTTTATCTTTCGTAATAACGGCTTCAGTTATTCATATATTATTTTTAAACATTAGAAACATAACATTTTTATATTTTTCTTTTTTTAGGTGAACTATAATATGTGTATTACAATCTTTTCCCTTGAAATTAATAATTAAAAAATAGAAAAACAAAAATATAAACATACTCTTAAAAATCATATATCTATGGACTTTTTAACAGGAAAACCACTATCGGATACTATTTACGATACCCTTTTTAAGGCGGAAAAGGAGCTTATTATCATTTCGCCTTATATTCAGCTGGGGGATTACCTCAAAGACAATGTTTTTAAACAGCTTTTAAAGAACACCAAACTACATATACTCATTGGGTTTGGCAAAAATACCTTTAATGGAGAAGAAAATTGTAAGCGTGAAGATATTGAGTACTTCTTGGGCTTCCCGAATATCACAATGGTGTATATTCCACAGTTACACGGACAATATTATGCCAACGAAAAGCAATCGGTGATTACCTCTATGAACCTTTTGGATTACTCGCTGGAAAATAAGGTAGAGTTTGGTGTACTCTCCGAAAAAGCCCTCACCGACCTTGTAAACAAAAACAACTTCTTCGAAACTTCCAAAAACACCATTATGAGTGTACTCGACAGCGGTTACACTATCTTTGCCAAACGCCCTAACTACAACAAGAAGTTTTTAGGTCTGGCGAAAGACTATGCAGGCTCTACCGTGTATTTGGATTTGGTAGACGATGTATTGTCTAACAGGGAGGTGAAGCCTATCCGCTACTCCTCTTTTGTACCCGAAAACTACGCAAATGCTGAGAACAGACAACCTGCAGAGCGCGAGCCTACCCCTGAAAGAGCTGTAGAAACTGAAACACCTCAGGAAAATGCCGTACAAGAAGAGAAAAAAGGACATTGTATCCGTTGTAATACCGCTATTCCTTTTGACCCTTCGAAGCCTTTATGCGACAGCTGTTATGAAGCGTGGGTGAAGTTCGGCAACCGTTTCTACGAAGAGAAGTACTGCCATTGCTGTGGAGAGGAGAAGAAAGTAACGGTAGCGACACCTTTATGTTATAATTGTTTTTCAAAACAATTGTAAGCAAGGGAGACAGATATTTATTTTTTGGATATGAATAATTTTTAATACTTTTGCACATCTAAAAACAAAAGTAAACTTTATGGAAGAAATTAGATATGACGAGGATAGTATCCGCTCTTTGGACTGGCAAGAACACATTCGCACACGCCCTGGTATGTATATCGGGAAGCTGGGTGATGGCTCTTCAGCCGACGACGGTATTTACATCCTTCTCAAAGAGGTCATCGATAACTGTATAGATGAGTTTGTGATGGGAGCTGGTAAGACCATCGACGTAAAAATCACCGATAATCAAGTAGAAGTACGCGACTATGGGCGCGGTATTCCCTTAGGAAAGGTAGTAGATGTAGTATCGAAAATGAATACGGGGGGTAAGTACGACTCCCGAGCTTTTAAGAAATCTATCGGACTCAATGGGGTGGGTACAAAAGCTGTGAATGCCCTTTCTACCTACTTCAAAGTGGAATCGGTGCGCGATGGTCAATGCAAATCGGCTATTTTTGAGAGAGGTCTGCTAAAAGAAGAAAGCGCTATCGAGGAAAGCCAGAAAAGGCGCGGTACCAGCGTAGCTTTTATTCCAGACGACACTATCTTTAAGAACTTCAAGTTCCGTAATGAGTATGTGGTGCGTATGCTCAAAAACTACGTATACCTCAACCTAGGGCTTACTATCAACTACAATGGTGAAAAGTACTATTCTGAAAACGGACTCAAAGACCTTCTCACCGAAAACAACAATGAAGAGGATTTTCTTTATCCTATCATTCACCTTAGAGGTGAAGATATTGAGATTGCCATATCTCATAGCAAAACTCAGTACAGTGAGGAGTATTACTCTTTTGTAAACGGTCAGAACACTACACAAGGAGGTACGCACCTCAACGCTTTCAAAGAGGCTTATGTAAAGACCATTCGCGACTTCTATAAAAAGAACTATGATGCCTCCGATGTGCGTAAGTCTATCATCGCGGGTCTCTCAATCAAAGTGATGGAACCTGTGTTTGAGAGCCAGACGAAAACCAAGCTCGGTTCTACCGAAATGGGAGAAGGAATGCCTTCTGTACGCACCTATATCAATGATTTCATCAGTCGCCACTTGGATGATTTCCTACATAAAAACCCTGAGATATCCGATGCGCTACAACGGAAGATTATGCAGGCACAACGCGAACGTGAGGACTTGGCAGGTATTCGCAAATTGGCAAAAGAAAGAGCTAAAAAAGCAAGCTTACACAATCGTAAACTACGCGACTGTCGTGTGCACCTCACCGATACCAAAGACGAGCGTGCCCTACAAAGCACCTTATTCATTACTGAGGGAGATTCAGCTTCGGGCTCTATTACCAAATCGCGTGATGTAACCACACAAGCCGTTTTCTCACTACGCGGTAAACCTTTGAATACCTACGGAATGAGTAAGAAAATAGTGTATGAAAATGAAGAGTTCAACCTATTACAAGCCGCCCTAAATATTGAAGACTCTATGGACGACCTTCGCTACAATAACATCGTGGTAGCCACTGATGCCGATGTAGACGGTATGCACATTCGTCTTTTGCTTATCACTTTCTTTTTGCAGTTCTTCCCCGAAATCATCAAAGAAGGGCACTTATATATACTGCAAACACCTCTGTTCCGTGTACGCAACAAAACACAAAAAATATATTGTTACAGCGAAGAAGAAAAGGAAGCAGCCATAGACAAGTTAAAGGGCAAACCTGAAATTACTCGTTTTAAAGGATTGGGAGAAATCTCCCCCGATGAGTTTAAAGATTTTATAGGAGAAGATATACGCTTAGACCCTGTAATGATGGACAAAACTATCCATACCGAACAGCTCTTGGAGTTCTATATGGGCAAAAACACTCCTGACCGTCAAGAGTTTATCATCAACAATCTAAAAGTAGAAATTGATAACTTCGAGCAATGAAGATAACAGCTCAAATAAAAGAACCTATCCGTGAAGAAATGGAACTTTTTGAACAAAAGTTCCGTAGCTTGATGTCGTCTAAGGTTGCCTTACTGAATCGTATTACCTACTATATTGTAAATCGCAAAGGCAAACAAATGCGACCGATGTTTGTGTTCTTAGTAGCCAAGATGGTATCGGGAGGTAAGGTGAGCGAACGCACCTATCGGGGAGCATCGGTAATAGAGCTCATACACACTGCTACCCTTGTACACGACGATGTAGTGGACGACAGCAACAAACGCCGAGGGTTCTTCTCAATCAATGCCTTATGGAAAAACAAGATTGCTGTATTGGTAGGTGATTATCTACTTTCTAAAGGCTTACTACTCTCTATAGACAATGGTGATTTCGACCTATTGCGCATTATCTCGGCAGCCGTACGTGAAATGAGTGAAGGCGAACTCTTGCAGATAGAAAAAGCTCGTCGGTTAGACATTGTAGAAGAGGTGTACTACGAGATTATCCGTCAGAAAACCGCGGCACTTATAGCCGCTTGTTGTGCGATGGGAGCTTGTTCGGTACAGCCAGAACAGACCGAACTGATAGAGAAAATGCGACTCTTTGGCGAATACATAGGAATGGCTTTCCAAATAAAAGACGACCTCTTTGATTATACCGAAGATGCGATTGGTAAACCTACGGGTATAGATATTAAAGAACAAAAAATGACCCTACCTCTTATTTATGTACTCAATACTTGTTCCGAAGAAGAAAAACAATGGCTTATCAATTCGGTAAAAAAATACAACAAAGACAAAAAACGCGTAAAGGAAGTTATTGAATTTGTAAAGAATCATAAAGGGCTAGAATACGCTACGACTAAAATGAAAGAGTTCCAACAAAAAGCCTTAAATATATTGAATGAATTCCCAACCTCACCTTATAAAGAAGCCTTAACCCTAATGGTAAATTACGTGATTGATAGGAAAATTTAAGTTAGGTAAGAGGTAACATTCAGTATATAGATAATATGTATAGTTTATCTATTAAAATAGCATTTTTCTTATGACAACTTTTGCTCTTGTGGGGCGCAACATTGGCTATTCTTTTTCTCGAAAATATTTCACTGAGAAATTTAAACGAGAAGGTATTAATGATTGTGAATATATCAATTTTGATATACAAAATCTCAATGAATTACCCGCTCTCTTAAAAAGCACTCCCAATTTACGAGGAATGAATGTTACCATTCCGTATAAGCGAGAAGTAATAAAGCTACTTACTACCGTTGATGCTACTGCACAAGCCATTGGAGCTGTAAATACTATAAAAGTTACCCGTAATGGACTCGTCGGTTATAATACCGACTACTATGGCTTTAGCAAATCATTATCTCCCTTATTGCAACCACAACATACTCACGCTCTTATCTTAGGCACGGGAGGTGCATCGAGTGCTGTTGCTTATGCGCTCAAGCAACTAAATATTGATTATCGTTTTGTATCGCGCACACCACAGATAAATCAGTTTACTTACGCAGAACTCACCAAAAAGATTATAGAAAATTATCACCTTATTATTAACTGTACTCCTTTAGGTACATTTCCTAATATTAACGACTGTCCTCCTATTCCTTATGAGTATCTCACTCCTGAGCACTTGCTTTATGACCTTATTTATAATCCTTCACAAACTACATTTCTACACAGAGGGGAAAAGCAGGGAGCTACTACTTGTAATGGGCAACTAATGTTAGAACTTCAAGCAGAAAAAGCGTGGGAAATATGGAATAAAGAATAAAAAGCAGAGAAGTTTTTATTTTTCTCCCATCATTATGCAATAAGGACGACGTATTTTCTTGCCACTCTTAGAAACAAGTGTTTCTTCAAAAGTATACTCTTTGATATTCTTAAGCCCTATGCGTGAGAGTATCTTTCGCACTTCGAGAACGGTATAAAACTTAAAACCCACTTGTGCAAAAGGAGCTTTCTCACCTACTGACTTGTCAATAAAAGTAATCACTACCTTTCCCATAGGCTTGAGCAACTGACAAATATTGCGATAATAGCGAGTAGGGCTTTTGAGAAAGTAAAGTGTATTGACTGAAAAGCAAACATCAAAAAGTATATTAAACTCAAGTTTCTCATCGGGTTGTACTTGCAGAAAAGAAACAGATTGTTGCGCTACCAATTCGGGATTGTTTACAGTAGCCTCAGTTATCATTTCCACAGAAGTTTCCACTCCTGTATAGTGAATGGTTGGCTCTTTTTCAAATAAATAAGGTAAATGGCTGGCATTGCCAAAGCCAATTTCTAAAACATTGCTATTAGGCAAAAGTGATAAACAATCAATAGTATTGAAAATCATAGTGCGATTAGAAAAGAAAGTATATTCACCTACTTCTTTTGCATATATTCCGCTAGGACAACGCAATAACTGTCCTAAAAGTTGCATATCGGTTACTGGAGGATTCATTATTTTTATTTAGTATTTCAAATAGTTAGGAGGCAAAGGTACATTTTTTTCGCATAATAGTTTGCACAGTTATACAAAAGGAAGTACTTTTACCGCTTCAAAAATAACCACCTTTTGGTTATTAATATATCATTTTAATTATATTATCTATAAGATTATGAAGATATTAGTATGTATCAGTAGCGTCCCCGACACTACTTCGAAAATAAAATTTACTGATGAAAATAAGAAGTTTGACCATACAGGAGTGCAGTTTATCATCAATCCTAACGATGAATTCTGCCTCACTAAGGCAATCTTACTTAAAGAAAAGTTAGGCACTACTATCACTCTTGTGAATGTAGGCACCCAAGAAACAGAACCCGTATTGCGCAAGGCTTCCGCAATTGGTGCTGACGATATTATCCGTATTGATGCCACTCCTACTGATGCTTTTTTTGTAGCTACTCAGTTGGCTAAGGTAGCTAAAGAGGGAAATTACGACCTTATCATTACAGGAAAGGAATCTATTGATTATAACGGCGGAATGGTGGGAGGATTTTTGGCAGGATTACTAAATCTACCCTTTATCAACAAATGCATAGGTTTAGATATCAATGGGACAGAGGTAACAGCTGAACGAGAAATAGACGGCGGTAAGGAAAAACTCTCCGTAACTCTTCCGTTAGTAATTGCGGGACAAAAAGGACTTACCCAAGAGAAAGACCTTCGTATACCAAATATGCGCAACCTAATGGCAGCTCGCACTAAAGTAATTACTGTGTTGCCTGCTGAAAATACAGATACGAGAGTAACAACCATAGGTTTTGAAAAACTTCCTGCCAAAAAACCTGTAAAAATAGTATCGGCTGATGATTTAGATACTCTTATTGATTTATTACACAACGAAGCTAAAGTAATTTAATAAAAAATGTCCATACTCATATATATAGATTCCGAAAACGGAAAAGTAAAGAAAAGTAGTTATGAAGTGGCTACTTATGCCAAAACTCTTGCTCAAAAACAAAATACCAAAATAGTAGCAGTAGCTATCAACATTGATAATCCTGAAATGTTAGGCACTTATGGTATTGATAAAGTATTGAACATAGCCGATGAAAAGCTACAACACTTTTCGGCGAAGGCTGTAGCACAAATATTACAACAGGCAGTGAAGAAAGAAGGGAGTACAACGGTGCTTTTCAGCGCCTCGTCGCAAGCCAAGAATATTGCCCCTTTATTAGCCATTTCTCTACAAGCAGGTTATGTACCTAACGCCATTTCACTCCCTGAAAACGATTTTACTATTAAGAGTAATGCCTTTTCTAATAAAGCCGTAAGTTTAAACAAAATCACAACACCTATAAAAATAGTAGGATTAGCTCCTAATGCCTTCGGAGTAAAAGAAAATCCTATTCCGGCAATTGTAGAACCCTTCTCCCCTACCCTCTCAGATAGTGATTTCGATATAAAGATAATCGCTACCGAGAAGGCTACAGGCAAAGTACCGTTAGACGATGCCTCTATTGTGGTATCAGGAGGACGCGGATTAAGAGCCGCCGAGAATTGGTACATTATCGAAGATCTTGCCGAAGTACTCGGCGCTGCCACCGCTTGTTCTAAGCCTGTGGCTGATATGGGGTGGCGTCCACACGCTGAACACGTAGGACAAACAGGGAAACCCGTTGCGCCTAACTTGTATATTGCCATTGGCATTTCAGGGGCTATACAACACTTGGCGGGAGTTAATGCCTCAAAAGTGAAGCTGGTTATCAACAGCGATGCCGAGGCTCCTTTCTTTAAAGCTGCCGATTACGGCGTGGTAGGCGATGCTTTTGAAGTTGTTCCCAAACTTATAGAAAAACTAAAAGCTAAACTTTAATACTTGTAATAACTTTTCACGGCTGGGAAATGCCCAAGAAACTGTGAAGATTTACAACCAATACAAAGAATGCTATGCAGATAGTAAGAGAGACTTTTCAATAAACTAAACTGATGAGTTAATGAGTTAATTTGTTACTATACTAATTGACTTTTTAGCTCATTACCTAATCAAAAAAATTGAACAATGCCTTTATTTAAAAAAGACCCTTTCGGACATACACTTTTCGTAAAACGATGGCTCATCCGCGTTTTTGGTATCCTTACTCACAGCAGGTATGATGGTTTTAACCAACTGAAGATTGAGGGTTCGGACGTTATTCGCGAATTGCCACCACAGAATGTGATGTTCATTTCAAATCACCAGACTTATTTTGCCGACGTAACAGCTATGTTTCACGTGTTCAACGCAAGTCTTAAAGGTCGTAAAGATACCTTGGATAATATGGGCTATCTGTGGAACCCAAAACTCAATATTTATTACGTGGCGGCTTCCGAGACTATGAAATCAGGGATTCTGCCCAAAATATTAGGTTACGCAGGAGCTATACCGGTGAACAGAACCTGGCGCGAAAAAGGAAAAGAAATACATCGCGAAGTCCGCCAAGCCGACGTGGAAAACATAGGTATCGCCCTTGCCGATGGTTGGGTGATTACCTTCCCGCAGGGCACTACCTCGCCGTGGAAACCTATCCGCAAGGGTACTGCACACCTCATCAAGCAATACAAACCTGTGGTAGTGCCCATCGTAATCGATGGATTCCGTCGCTCGTTTGATAAAAAGGGAATAAATATCAAAAAGAAAGGAGTGCAACAATCGATGATTATCAAATCGCCTTTGCAAATAGATTACGAAAATGATACGGTTGAAGAAATTGTAGCTAAAATAGAAATGGCTATCGAACAACACGAATCATTCCTTAAAGTTAAGAAATTAGACGGTGAAGAAGCTCCTAAAATAGTAACAACGCCACAACCCTAATTACTGATGATGATAGGGCTCATTACGGAGAATCGTAAAAGCACGGTAGAGTTGTTCTACAAAAAATAGGCGTATCATTTGGTGTGAAAAGGTGAGTTTGGAAAGTGACAACTTGCCATTAGCACGGTCGTATACTTCTTTTGAAAAACCATAAGGTCCCCCAATCACAAAGGTGAGCTGCTTGATGCCAGCATTCATTTTCTTTTGCAATTCATCGGCGAAAGCTACTGAGGTAAGCTCTTTGCCACGTTCGTCTAAGAGTATCAGGTGATGAGACGAGGCTACATTGCCGAGGATAAGCTCCCCTTCTTTTGCTTTTTGTTGCTCTTCCGATAGTGATTTGCTATTCTTAATATCGGGCAAGAGTTGCAATTCAAAATTGATGTAATACGAAAGTCGTTTTTCATACATATCAATGAGCTGTTGCAAAACAGGATTATCGGTCTTGCCCACCGCGAGAAGTTTGATGTTCATTATTTTTCAGGATAAAAGCTAAAAGGTAAAAAATAAAAATAAGGTTATAAATCACAAACAAATACTTCGATGTTTTTCCTTAAAAGTGTTTGCCTTATAAGTTTCTCAATTCTGTCCCAAGAGCCTCCTGCCAATCCGCAACCTACGCGAGGCATTTGCACTTTGGCATTTATTTCATAAGCAAAATCGGCTATTATTTGCAATCCTCTTTTCACAGCCTCGTAACGAATAGGCGGGTCACCGTTTTCATCTCTATATATATTGTGTTGCCCAATGAGATTTGCAACCCATATCTTCTCTTCTACCGACACAAATTGTACCTCTCCCAAAGCAAAATTTCCCCCTTCTTTATACCATTGTTTGTATTGTTTTTCGGGGTATTTCCAGCGTTTGGAAAGTGCTAACACAAATCCCTTCCCCCAAGCGCCTATATCATTACAAATATGGGCGATAACAATGTTCCCTTCGGCTTGTGGCACCGTAGCATCTGCTTTTAAATAGTGTATCATCGCTTAAATCTTTTGTTATTTTGGCAAAGATAACTAATTTTTATTAACACTACAAAAACAATTTTTTATTACTTTCATCACAATAAACAACTCTTTTTTTACTATTTAAGGCAAATTCTATATTAAAAACTTTTATAAGGGAACAGAATACTTATAATAAATTATACAAGTACACTATTTAGATTCATAAAAAAACTTTGTCAAAGTACTTAAACTTTGACAAAGTTTGTGATGTGAAGGAGATTGGAGACTTTTCTCATCTCTTTTTTATAATGCAAGAGTGATTATCATTATTGTTTTATCATTAGAAAAAGAACCTTTCTTTTTCTCCTTTTTCATTCAAGATTTCTAACGAGTTACGATTACGTGAAGAAAGAGTAGACATTACATTTTTCAGTTCATCTACATCTTTAATCGTCTTTCCATTCACTGAAAGCAACACTTTCCCCACTATATTGATATTATTGTACTCATAAAACTGACCCGCAGCGGTAACCTTCACTCCGTTTTTAGTTTTAAATCGCTTGTGATCAGCATCTGAAAGGTTTTTCACTTCCAAACCTAAGGATTGTATTACATAAGTAGTGTTTTTCTTAAGGGTAATATTGGCAGTGCGTTCTTTACCTTCGCGTACGTAAGTTACTTTTAGCATATCACCAGGACGTTTAGAAGCGATGTGACCGCTAAGGTCAGAGTATTTATGTATCTTCACATTGTCAATTTGTTTGATGATGTCTCCTTTTTTAAGTCCGGCAGCTCCTGCTCCTGACTCATCATCTACTGAATCTACATAGAATCCTTCAGTTTCTTTGATATTGAGTTTTTTGGCTACTTCAGAGTCTAATCCTTGTCCGCGTACGCCCATAACCCCGCGTTGTACATTCCCGTATTCTATCAAATCCTCTACCACTTTCTTAGCGATATTGCTAGGCACAGCAAACGAGTAGCCCATATACACACCCGTAGTAGATGAGATAGCAGTATTGATACCAATGAGATCACCATTGAGGTTTACTAAAGCTCCCCCACTGTTCCCCATATTCACCACGGCATCGGTTTGTATGAATGATTCTATTTTATCGCTACCGCGCTCGCTGATGTTACGCGCTTTCGCACTGATGATTCCCGCAGTAACGGTAGAATTTAAGTTGAAAGGATTCCCTACCGCAAGCACCCATTCGCCTACTTGTGTGTTATCGGAGTCCGCAAAGGTCAGGAAAGGTAGCTTTTCGTCGGCTTCTATTTTCAGTAAGGCAATATCCGAAGAAGCATCTGTGCCTATGAGTTTAGCAGTATAAGTTTTATTGTTGTTAAGGGTAACCTCCAAAGTAGTAGCATTGGCAATCACGTGATTATTGGTAACTATATAACCATCGGGGGTAATGATAACGCCAGAGCCTGTACCTACTTGGGTCTGTTCGCCTCCCCCATTACCGTAAAAAAGGTCGAAGATAGAAGTAACACCTCCTTGTGATTTTACAGTGTTCTTTACGTGCACTACGCTATTCACCGTTTTGTTAGCTGCTTCTACAAAGTTGGTTTCACCTGCTACCGTTCTTTCAGGAGTAGTGTGATTAGTTTGTACCAAAGCAGGACGTGAGAGCAGCTCTAGCGCTTCTTGTTTGGCATCGTGTTTATCTATAAAGAGTTTATACCCTCCTAAGGTCATAGCACCGCCGAGGAAGGCAGTAGCTATCATTGTTGCATAATTCTTCATCATATTTTTTGTTTTACTAATTTGTTTTATATCGTAAAACGAATAGGCAACAACTGTGCCATTTTAATGACCAACGGTAAAAGCTTCTTTAATTTTCTCTACTTCAGCTCCTATATCGCCTGCTCCTACAGCAAGTAATAATTTTGGTTGTTTTTTAAGCAATAAAGGGATCAATTCTGCTTTGCTCACCAATATTTTCTGTTTAGCCGTCACTTTGTCTAACAATACTTGTGAAGTAATACCTTCAATAGGCAGCTCTCGAGCTGGGTAAATATCCAATAGAACTACATCGTCAAACTGTGATAGACTTTTTGCAAAATCGTCTAAAAAGTCACGTGTACGGGTGAACAAATGGGGTTGGAAGACAATAGTTTTAGGAGTGTGGGGGTACATCTCATCTACCGCTTGGAACAACGCATTGATTTCCGAAGGGTGATGTGCATAATCGTCTATAAAAGCAAAGTTGTCTTCCTTGATAATATACGAGAAACGCCTTTTCACCCCTTTAAATGTAGCCAAATGAGGGAGCAACTTTTCAGGGGCAAAACCTGCTTTTACCGCCATCGATACGGCTGCTAAGGCATTGAGTAGATTATGTCTTCCTGGCTTCAATAAAGTATAGTCTTTATAGACGCCTCCTTTATAATGAAAATCAAAATGGTAAATACCGTTCTTTACCGTTATATTTTGGAAAGTATAATCGGCATTATCTTCTAATCCATAGGTCTCACCTTCTATATCTAAACCATTGCGCACTATAAGACTTCCCCCTGGTTTTATCTTACCTGCAAACTCTCTAAAACCTTCTATCAAGTGTTCTTTATCGCCATAAATGTCGAGATGGTCGGCATCCATAGAGGTGATACAAGCTATATTGGGCGAGAGTCGCAAGAAGGAACGGTCGAACTCATCGGCTTCTGCCACAGTGTACTCACTGCCTTTCAGTACTAAGTTGCTGTTGAAGTTTTCAGCAATCCCTCCTAAAAACGCACTTACTGAGGCTCCTGCTTCTACCAATAGGTGGGCGAGAATACTTGAAGTAGTGGTCTTACCGTGCGTACCTGCCACTGCAAGGCAGAAAGTATTTTTGGTGATAAACCCTAATACTTCCGAGCGTTTTACCACTTCGTAGCCATTTTGCTGAAAATAGTTTAATTCCTTATGGTCTTTGGGTACAGCAGGTGTATACACTACCAGCGTAGTGCGCTTGTCTTTAAAAGAGGCGGGAATAGCATTTACATCATCGGTAAAATGTACTTTTATACCTTCTTTTTCGAGCATTTCAGTAATTTCAGTGGGGGTACGGTCATAACCACATACCTTTTTGCCATTGGCATTAAAATAACGAGCAAGGGCGGACATTCCTATGCCCCCTATGCCTATAAAATAAACGTTCTGTATAGGTTGTAAATCCATTTGTATAAAATGCGAAGTAAGAGGTAAGAGTTTTTAATTCTTCACTCAATTACCTCATAATTTTTTAGTTTCTATTAGCTTTTTTGAAGCATCGTATTTGCGAACTTCCTTTTTCTTAGTATCAGTTACAGTATAATTGTCTAATTTTCCATTCTTGTAGATGGAAACAGTAGTCTCTTTTGTACTGCGGTCTTCACAAGTTTTTTGGTTAATTACTCCTTTGTCATAAGTTTCACGACAATTGCCGTTTTCAGTAACATACCATTTTTCAGTAATTTTCCCAGTTGGGTCATATTTAGTAGTGATTTTGCTATCCACTTGGTCTAATTTCAGCTTCCCGTTTTGGTAAAATTCCTTTGTAGTACTCTTGATTGTATTCACTTCTTTGCTGGGGTTGCCATTCTTGTGGTAAGTAGTAACTACCTGGTCGGCTCCTTCCTTCAAGTTGGTGTGTATTTCTATCTTTTGGGCAAGCTTACCAGCGTGGTCAAACACGTGTCCTTCAATAATGTTCCCTTTGAAGATGTTTTTCTTGCGCAATCTACCTTCGGTATTGAATATGTGTATTTCCGAGAGTTTTCCATTGGCGAAGATATAGGTAGATTTTAGGTTTTTTTCCTTGTTTTCAAACTGCCCTTCACCTACAAACTGACCGTTGTTGCCTATCTCGAATTCAAAGCGCTGTTCATCGTTGTCAATAACGTAATTTCCTTTCGGCAGAGCTACCTTTCGCGTCATATACGCTTGGCGAATCATATCGCTATTAATACCTGCCGAATTGCCCGATTTAAGGTTTCTTTGTAACTGCAAATATGCGTCGTAATTCACGTATTCCTTCACTTCCACGATGCCTCTTTTAAATTCATCGCTTTTAGTATCTATAAAAAACTGTTTTCCCAATTGGTTTTGCGCAAAAGTAAATGCAGCACACCCCAGTGCTATAAATGTAAAAAGTCTCTTCATCTGTTTTAATTCTTATTTTCTAAGATAATATTTACTATTTCTTCAGTAGCATTAGGCAAAGCCAACGTCTTAATGTGTTGCGACAGGCTCTGCTGTTTTGCCTCGTCATTTATGAGTTCGGTAAAAGTAGTAGCAAAAGTAGTGCCTAAATCAGTTTCGCGTATCAAAATAGCAGCCTGTTTTTGCTCAATAGCTTGTGCATTTTTGGTCTGGTGGTCTTCTGCCACATTGGGCGAAGGAATAAATATCACAGGTTTTCCCACTACACACAATTCGCTCACCGAGCTGGCTCCTGCGCGAGAGATAATTACATCGGCAACAGCATAAGCCAACTCCATTTTGTCAATAAAAGCTAAAACTTTCACTCGTTCGCTTTCATATTTCTTGTACTCTTCATAATACAGTTTGCCACACTGCCATAACACTTGCACCCCAAGTTTTTCAAATAAAGGCAACTGCTCTTCTATCAGCTGATTGATACGCCTGGCTCCTAAACTACCCCCTAATACCAATAACGTTTTTTGCTCAGGGTTCAGCTGAAAATATGTCAGTCCTTCTGTGCGGTGCTTTGCTATATCCAAGAGCCCACCGCGAATAGGATTACCTGTTTTTACGATTTTCTCTTTGGGGAAGAACTGTTCCATTGCATCGTAAGCTACACATATTTTTTTTGCCTTTTTAGAAAGCATTTTGTTGGTAATACCCGCATACGAATTCTGTTCTTGAATGAAAGTAGGAATACCCATTCCGCCTGCTACCTTCACCACAGCACCGCTAGCAAAACCTCCGGTACCTATTACGGCATCGGGTTTAAAACGCTTGATAATGCTCCGAGATTTCAGCAAGCTACTGATAAATTTTAAGGGAAATAGCAGGTTCTGCAAGGTAATTTTACGCTGAATGCCCGAAATCCAAAGCCCTTCAATAGGATAACCCGCCTGTGGTACCTTTTGCATCTCCATACGGTCTTTGGCGCCCACAAACAGAATGTCGGCATCTGGAATACGTCTTTTCAATTCATCGGCAATAGCGATAGCAGGAAAAATATGCCCGCCTGTACCTCCTCCTGATATGATAAACTTTTTCATTTCTCGTTCTAATTTGGTGCAAAGGTACGCAAATCTTCACAAAAAGCAATATTATTTAAGCGTTTGCTTAATACTGCTGTTGATAGCCTTAAAAACTTCACTGTTTTGATGAGGCACACAGTCCTGCACCCAATACCACCAAAAATAACCGCCCACGTAGTTCTTTACATATTTAGGCATCGCATAATAGTGCTTAGCTCTTTCCACTTTACTCTGTACAGAGTACTTCTTATAATCGTTATTGCCACACTCTCCTATGCCTAATTTAACCTTCGGAAAAATAGACTCTAAATTGTTAAATACCTCTTGCCAATTAGGCTGATAATTGCCGTTATCATCTTCGTAATAGCTTACTAACACGTAATCCAACTCCTTTTTCATATCTTCGGGGATATATCTTTTTAGCCAATCCTCCATCGTCACCTTTTGGTCACCTGGTTTAAAATAGTAGCTCACAAGCACTGTTTTCGCATTTTTACTGCGAATAAACTTATAAGCACCATAGGCTTTATCGGCAATAAACTGAGGGTTGTCACCCATCCAACCTTCTCCGTTAATTTCATTGCCTACTTCCCAAAAATCCGTATATGCCGATAGTTCTTTATACGAATCTTGAAATCTCTTTACATAACTATCTACGTTAGTGTATTTTTTCATATCTTCGGAATCGGCAGGTGTTGCCATCACATAAGCTACTTGATGAACAGCCGAAAAAAGCGGTTTGTAATTAACTATCGCTGTACCCTTGGACATCACAATGCGCACCGTAGGCTTTACAGGCATTGCCTTGATAGCACTTACAATCTGCTGAACAGTAACTCCGGTTTCCTCCCAACTGTCATCTATAGTAATGCCATACAAATAGGCATTCGTAGGGGTATTAGGTTTGGGGTTATCAGGCTTAGGATTGTCTGGAATTGGCTTATCAGGGGTAGGTTTATTAGGGTCTGGTTGGGGAACTTCGTCATTGTTTTTATGGCAAGCTATAAAAATGATTGCCATACACACTAAATATAATATTCTTTTCATTTGTAAATAATTTAATTTTGAAATTGCAAAGGTACTATTTTTATTGCAAACTGCTTCAAAAAAATCATCTAAAAAATCAAAATCTGTCCTTTCCCCCTCACCTTTCGTATTTACCCTATTCTTTCTTCGCTTTAATGTTATGAACTTTACCAAAATTTGAAACTTTGGCAACGTTGAAAGCTACTAATAACATTCTTCTTATTTATATCTTAGTTTTAACATACCTTCACTTTTTCTCCGCCTTTTGTTCGCCTTTTGTTCGTCTTTTGTTCGTCTTTTGTTCGTTCTTTGTTTGTTCTTTGTTCGTTCTTTGTTTGTTCTTTGTTCGTTCTTTGTTCGTTCTTTGTTCGTTCTTTGTTCGTTCTTTGTTCGCCTTTTGTTCGTTCTTTGTTCGTTCTTTGTTCGTTCTTTGTTCGTTCTTTGTTCGTTCTTTGTTCGTTCTTTGTTCGTTCTTTGTTCGTTCTTTGTTCGTCTTTTGTTCGTCATTCCTTCGTTCATTGTTCGTCTTTTGTTCGTCTTTTGTTCGTCTTTTGTTCGTCTTTTGTTCGTCTTTCCTATAAGCTTTCTATAAGCTTCTCCCAAATTAACCATTAACCATTAACCATTAACCATTAACCATTAACCATTAACCACTAACCATTAACCACTAATCATTAACCACTAATCATTAACCACTAATCATTAACCACTAATCATTAACCACTAATCATTAACCACTAATCATTAACCACTAATAAAAAAACCTCCAAAAAGCTATTCGCTTTTTGGAGGTTTTCTTATTTTTATCGTACTTTTTACTAATAAAACAGTCTATTTAATAGGCGTTTTAGGCAAGGTAACTTCTCCTGGGTCTTTCCAAAGCCCATCTTTAATAGCTCTTTTTTTAGCCACTTCAGCACGTTTCTCGCTATCAGGGTGTGAGCTCATCATCTTTTGGAATTTACTTTGGGTCGCTCCACCTGAAAGCAAAGCCAATTTCTTAAATGCTGTATAAACACCCACCACATTATAACCGTGTTTCTTCATAAAATTATAAGAATATTCATCGGCTTGTGACTCTTGTTTTTTGCTGTGTTTAGCATCAAGCATAGCATTAGCCATTTCACCCAATTCAGTGTCGCTTAGTTTTCTTACAACCCCCGAAGCCGAGCTTGCAGCATCTTGTGCAGCAGCACGCATATAAGCAGATTTGATAGCATCTTTAGTGTCCTCATTCTTCACGTGACCTATTTCGTGACCGATAACTGCCAATAATTCATCATCAGTCATCAAATCCATCAACGATGAAAACACACGCACACTCCCATCAGCACAAGCAAACGCATTGATATCGGTTACCAGATATACTTTGTAATTGAGCTTCAAACCGTCCTCATTTTGGTGTTTCCCAAACACACGATTCAAGCGTTTAGTATACGGACTGTTTTTGCCTGCTACCGGATTATGAGCATCCATCCAGTCTACTGATTCCTTTGAAAGCCTTTTAGCATCTTCATTAGTAAATGATAAAGCTTGTGCTCCTTTTGTAACGGCACTTGCGGCTTTCCCTAAATTGATTTTTTGAGCTTGTCCCATAGAAAATAGCCCTATAGACATTGCAATTAAGATAAAATTTTTCATTTGAAATTCTTTTAATAATAATGGCGCAAATTTATGCTTTTCTATGGTTAAAACAAAATATTTTTATATTTTTCTTTCGTATTAATATTTTTTTTCGTACCTTTGCCCGCAGTGTAGAAGACTATCTTTTTCCCTGATAGGGAGAAATGGAATAGTTTTTGTTACTACCCAACTATTTAATACAAAACAAGAGGAGATTTTATGAACGATAACTTTTCACCAAGAGTTAAAAGGATATTCACATATAGCAAAGAAGAAGCCATTCGCTTAGGGCAATCTACGGTAGGCACTGAGCACTTTGTGTTAGCCATATTGCAAGAAGGTGAAGGTAGTGCAATCGATTTAATGCACAGTTTAAATATCGATATGGAAAGACTACGCCAAAACATCCACACGCTCACTTCTGCACGTGGTCTCAACCCTCCTAACTTCAATGCCGTTCATTTCACCGTACAAGCCGAAAGAGCAATGCAGGCTACTTACTTAGAAGCAAAACGCTCCCAGAATGATATGATTAATACAGCTCATCTATTACTAAGCATTTTGCGTAACGAAAACGACCCTACTACTAAAGTTTTCAACAAGCTAGGCGTAAATTATGAAGTAGCAAGAGATAAATTCCAACCCATACGCGACGATAATTATCAAGTCTCATCACCCACCGATGAAGTTGACGAATACGACCGAGACTATAGTTTACCTCACGAAAACAAATCGGGTTACAAAGGTCAGCAACCCAATCAAGGGGGGCAATATGGGCAACGAAAACTCACTGTGTTAGATAATTTTGGTAGAGATTTAACTGCTTTAGCCGAACAAGGTAGTTTAGACCCCGTAGTAGGTCGCGAGAAGGAAATAGAACGCGTATCCCAAATATTGAGCCGCCGTAAGAAGAATAACCCAATACTCATCGGTGAACCTGGTGTTGGTAAAAGTGCCATCGCCGAAGGATTAGCTTTGCGCATTATTCAGAAAAAAGTGGCACGAGTATTGTATAACAAACGTGTGGTAACACTCGATTTAGCTTCGTTAGTAGCTGGAACTAAATATCGCGGACAGTTTGAAGAACGCCTTAAAGCCATAATGAGTGAACTCGAAAAGAATAAAGATATCATTCTTTTTATTGATGAAATTCACACCTTAGTGGGAGCTGGTGGCGCCTCAGGTAGCTTAGATGCCTCTAATATGTTTAAACCTGCCTTAGCACGTGGTGAAATACAATGTATTGGAGCTACTACCTTAGATGAATATCGTCAATCTATTGAAAAAGATGGCGCCTTAGAACGCCGTTTCCAAAAAGTAATCATCGAACCAACAAGTGTAGATGAAACCATACAAATCCTTCGCAATATAAAAGGAAAATACGAAGAACATCACAACGTAACCTATACCGATGAGGCTATCGAGGCTTGTGTAAAGCTCACCAATCGTTATCTTACCGACCGTTATTTGCCCGATAAAGCTCTTGATGCCTTAGACGAAGCTGGTGCAAGAATACATATTATGCAAGTAAAAGTTCCGCAATATATCGTGGAATTGGAAGAACGTTTAGAACAAGCTACTCAAGCCAAAAACAGAGCTGTTTCACGTCAGCAGTTTGAAGAAGCTGCCCGTTTGCGCGATAACGAGAAAATTATCGAAAATTCATTAGTCGAAATGAATAAGAAATGGGACGAAGAATCTAAACAACACCGTGATGTAGTAACCGCCGACCATATTGCCGATGTAGTCTCAATGATGAGCGGCGTACCTGTAAACAGAATTGCTCAAACTGAAATGAGCAAACTCTCAGGATTATCCGAGATAATGAAATCTAAAATCATTGGTCAAGATGAAGCGGTAGAAAAGGTAGTGAAATCTATCAAACGCAATCGTACAGGCTTAAAAGACCCGAATAAACCTATAGGCTCTTTCATATTTTTAGGACAAACAGGAGTTGGGAAAACACAACTCGCTAAAGTGCTTGCCAAAGAACTTTTCGATTCAGAAGAAACAATGGTACGCATTGATATGAGTGAGTATATGGAGAAGTTCTCTGTTTCTCGTCTCATAGGAGCTCCTCCAGGGTATGTAGGTTATGAAGAAGGCGGTCAGCTCACCGAGAAAATACGTCGCAAACCTTATTCTGTGGTGCTTTTAGATGAGATAGAAAAAGCACATACCGATGTTTTCAATATGCTTTTACAAGTGCTTGACGATGGTTTCTTAACTGATAGTTTAGGACGAAAGATTGATTTTAGAAATACTATCATCATTATGACCTCTAATATAGGAGCTCGCCAAGTAAAAGATTTTGGGCAAGGTGTTGGTTTTGGCACTTCAGCAAGAATAGCCCAATCTGAAGCTAATGAGAAATCTATTGTCGAAAATGCTTTGAAAAAGGTATTTGCTCCTGAGTTTCTAAACCGTATTGACGATGTGATTACTTTCAATCCTCTTAGTAAAGAAGATATCTTTAAAATTATCGATATTGAGCTTTCTAAACTGTACTCACGTATCAACGATTTAGGCTATGGAGTACAACTCAGCCAGAAAGCAAAAGAATTCATTGCAGATAAGGGCTATGACAAACAATATGGTGCTCGACCTTTGAAACGCGCTATTCAGAAATATGTAGAAGACATATTAGCCGAAGAAATAGTATCTAACCAAGTGCACGAAGGCGATAGCATTCACTTTGATTTAGATGAGAAAGGAGAAAACCTCATAATAACGCAAAAAGAACTTATTTAATAACATCAACCTTTTGAACTTTTAGGTGTTTCCTCAAAGTTCAGAATTTAAACGCTCAAATTACTATGTACGTATTAAGAATTTTAGGTTTATTTACACTACTACTCAGCTTATCTTCCTTTTCAGAGGCAGTAAAGAATACCGAAAAGAGTGTAGTTGTAAATACAGCTACCACAAAGGCTGTGGAAAATAAGAGCAAGCCTAAAAAGAAAACATTTTCTCCTCCTAAGAAAGGGAAAAAAGCTACCACCAGAGTGGCTTCAACAGCTAAAAAACGTCATAAGTTACCTCCTAAACGCAGTGTAGCTCATCATTCTGCTAAAAAGTCTGTAAAAAAAGCTCCTGTTAAGAGAGCTATAGCTATAACTGATAAAAAGAAAAAACCTGTAAAAGCAGATATAGCTGTTGCTAAGAGTAAGAGATATGCTCCTAAAAAACACACCGGTAATAAAGCCCTGAAACAATACGCTGAAAATACTCTCGCAGACACTGAATTGGAAGACGACTTAGAAGACGAAGAACTATTTGAGGAACCTGAAAGCTATGAAACTACCGATATAGCGCTTACTGCACTCTCTAAAAGTAAAGCAGATACCAAACAACAGAAAGTATTATTAGATACAGCTTTCTCATATTTAGGAACTCCTTACAGACACGGAGGTGTTACCCGTAATGGTATGGATTGTTCTGGTTTTGTAAGTACTACTTTCAAATCTATTTCAGTACCATTATCTCGCTCCTCACAAGAAATGGCTACACAAGGAACTAAAATTGACTTGGAAGATGTAAAAGTAGGCGATTTACTTTTCTTCAGAACGACTAGGAAAAGCAGAATATCACACGTAGGTATGGTAGTAGATATAGATGGAGATATTAAATTCATACACTCTTCCTCTAAAAGAGGAGTTGTGATTTCTTCATTAAGTGATGAATATTACAAGAAAACATTTCGTATGGCAAAACGTGTAATGTGAGATTTGTAAATACTCCCATATTAACTATCTTATTAGGACTCATAGGAGGGATTGCTATCACTGATGTAATAGCTCCCTCTTTTTTATTTGCAATAAGTAGTTGTATATGCTTACTGCTCACTTTGGCAATACATCAGTTTTTAGCTACCAAACGATATGCTTTTCGCCACGGAATTGTAATACACGTAGGTCTCACTTCCGTAGCAGTGGGTATACTGATAACTATCCTTCATACCCCCACCTATAACTCTAAGCATTACACACAAAAACTAAATGCCAATGAGTATTACACTTTAGAAGCTGACATAATAGAGCAAACTTCACAAACAGATTACGGCACTACCTTTAAAGCTGAACTCTTAACGGCTAACCATACAAGTACAGAAGGAAAAATTCTGTGCTTTTTCCCTTCTAAAACAATTACCGATGATGTGAAAACATTAGCTCCAACAGATAGATTGGTTTTTGTAGGCAAATATACTCCTATATCTCCTCCTAAAAATCCATATCAATTCAACTATAAACGGTATATGGAGCGAAAAGGTGTATATGGGCGAACAGAAGTAGTTGCTTTTTCTGTTGTAAAAAATAATACAACAGGTTTTATGGGGAGTATTGCGAGAACACGCTCTCATTTAGCTATTGTAATAGACAAATATTTTAATCAAGAGTCTTCTGCTCTGTTAAAAACACTACTCTTAGGAAAACGTACTGATTTAGATAACGAAGTCTATCAACATTATGTTGATGCGGGAGCGGTGCATATCTTAGCTATTTCGGGATTACACGTAGGGATTATTACTGCTATACTCCTTTTATTACTGCAAAAGATGCCTAATTTAGGTTTTTATCGTCCATTGCAATACTTTATACTATTAGCAGGCTTATGGGCTTTTGCTTTCATAGCAGGCGCCTCTCCTTCGGTATTGAGGGCTACTGTAATGTTCAGCTTTGTAGGATTGAGTACTCTTATACGCAGGAAACAAGGCAGGTTTGATGCGTTAATGCTCTCAATGTTATTTCTGTTGCTTATCAATCCTTACTATTTGTATGATGTAGGCTTTCAGTTGAGTTATGCAGCGGTATTTTCTATAATGAAATTCTACCCTGTGATGCGCAAATGGTGGCAACCTGAGAATAAATACTTACAATGGATATGGTCACTATTTTTGGTAGGATTATCTGCTCAAATAGTAGTTTTACCTATCAGTTTGTACTATTTTCACCAGCTTCCTATATTGTTTTTCGTTTCTAACTTGGTAGTAGTACCTTTATTACAACCTATACTCATAGGAGGTATCATTGCCTTATGTTTGGGAAGTTTTGGTATTCTGCCTTATGCCATAGTCTTCGTCTTAGAAAAATTAATCGCTTTGATGAACTTTTTGGTAGCATTTATAGCCCATCAAGAAATGTTTATCATACGCAACATACCTTTTACTACTCCCCTACTTCTTTCTTCCTTATTGACGGTGTTCATACTCATTGTTTTTGTACATTATAGGAAATACAAAGTATTGGTAGCACTTCTCTTATCTGTTATTTTATTTCAAGGGGTACTTTTCTATTACAAATATCAATTAGAAACTACTGAAGAAATGCTAGTTTTCAGCAAATATAAACAGAAAGTAATCACTATTAGACAAGGTGATAAACTAAGTATCTATCAAACAGATACAATTTCTCCTGATCCTGTAGTAATAAACTACATAAAAAATAAAGGTATCAGCAATATCGAGCTTAAGAAGATACCTTATATATTGCGTTTCAAACAAAAAAACTACTTGCTAATGGATAGTTTAGGGGTATACCCAAAATCCAAGCAAGTAGTTATTGATAGTGTTATCTTCTTACAGAAACCTAAAATCAATTTGGATAGAATGAAGCGAGATTTATCACTTAGGTAGTAAGGAAAGAATAATGTACAATAAAATAATTAACGGAATAGCGATTATTTTTAAGCTTAGAAGTAAAATTACGCAAAGTGCTAAGAATATATATTTCAACGCATTATTCTTAAAAGAATAATCGCTAAACTTCAACGCAAAAAGTGCTAATTCAGCATTCAACAAGTAAGCACTCAACAAAGTAATCCCTAACAAGACCCACATATTATGCAATAAACTATCGAATAATTCAGTAGGCTGATATTGTAATATAAGAGGCAAAGAGAGAATAAACATTGTATTAGCTGGGGTAGGAAGCCCTATAAAGCCAGATGTCTGCCGTGTATCTATATTAAAATTCGCCAAACGATAGGCAGAAGCTAAAGTAATAAGGAAACCAACATAAGGCAACAACATAACAAAAGTCCCTTCAGTTTGTAATACATAGGTACTATTACTCAACAGCTGAAACATCACAATGCCAGGAACTACTCCAGAAGTAACCATATCGGCTAAGGAATCTAACTGTAAACCCATTTCGGATTTTACGTGTAGCAAACGAGCAAAGAAACCATCAAAAAAATCGAGGAAAATGCCTATTGCCACAAACAAAGCAGCCCAATCAATCGCTCCTCTTACGGCAAAGACAATCGCTACAGTTCCGCAAAGGAGATTGGATAAAGTGATAAGATTAGGGACATACTTCTTCATTCTACTTACAATCGGCATCTAAATAATCTGGAAGATACGAAATATCTTTGTTAGCATCACAATCTGGATAAGTTACCACACCATATTCATTACGCACAATCTCATTTATAGAAGGTTTACCATCGTGATCGTGGTCGGCACGACGTGTAGCAATAAGTCTTACTGTAAAAATTAAAGGTGAATAAGCAGGTATTTTAGATTGGCTGTTATTGAAATAGCCTAAACCTGAAGGAATAAAGAAAACTCCAACTCCTCCATCAGTAGGAGCATTTAGAGTACCATCACTATTGTTTGTAAGCCCTCTAGCTGATGCTTTTAGTTGAGCAACCCCCTCCCTAAAACCTCTAATAGTACCTGAAGGCTTGTTGGTAACAATATTACCTATGAGATCCATCCAATTAGAAGTAGATTGTGTTGTTGTTTCATCAAATACACTTAAATCTAATAACTGTCCTTTATAATTCACATATACTGAATCAGCAATAGTAGTGGTAGTTCCTGTTCCCTCTTGCAAAATAAGATAGTAAAGCGTATGACGTACAAGAGCATTATTAGCATCATAGACATCTAATTCTAACCGTTTTAGCTTACTATCATTGAAGATAGACGCTGTAGTATTAGAGGTTGTTGCAAAGGTAACCGTTTCAGAAATAGTGGTTGTTGCTGAAAAAGTGTAAGTATGCGTTTTTAAGAATGTTTCAATACTTTGATTATTCTCATTTCTCACCTCTGTAACATCACGTGGAGGCGCTACATTAGAGTTTTCATTTTTCTTACACGAAACAGCAAATAGTAAACCTATTGTGCTAATAGTAAATATAAATTTATTCATCATATAAAATTTCTTTATCCCTTAGTATAAGATACAATTAATTTATTATTTTTGCACTTATTATATTTTCTAAAATACAAAAGAATGCGAATTGATAAGTACTTATGGTGTGTACGTTACTTCAAAACACGTAATATAGCTACTGAAGCCTGCAAAAAAGGACACATCAAAGTGAATGGTGAAACTGCAAAACCCTCAAGGGAGATTTACAAAAACGACCAAATAATAGTGCGTAAGAACCAAATCAACTACCAATTGGAGGTTTTAGATATCCCTGTGAGCCGTGTGGGAGCTAAGTTAGTAGACCTTTATCGCCAAGACAACACGCCTCCTGAGGCTTTTGAACAAGCCGAAATACAAAGACTTGCGCAAGACTATTATCGCGAAAAAGGAGAGGGTCGCCCTACTAAAAAAGACCGTCGTGCTATTGATAATCTCTTGAACGATTTTCAAGAAGATAATGAATTATAGCAAGGTTGGATATTTTTCAGGATTAGCTTCGTGCATTATACTGTATATCTTCTCAATGATACTATCAGCATTAGGTTTAGAAAAGTAATCACCATCAGTAGCATACGCTGGACGATGTTCTCCTGCTGCTAAGGTTTGTGGCGCACTGTCCAAATACTGATAAGCATTTTGTTCTTCTACAATTTTCTGCAAAATATATGCCGAAGTAGCTCCAGGCATATCTTCGTCTACTACTAATAGTCGATTGGTTTTCTGTATGCTCTTCACTATATCGTGACGCACATCGAATGGTGCCAAGGATTGTGCATCTATAATCTCTATATCAATACCCATAGAAGCTAACTCATCGGCAACTTCACACACGATGCGCAAAGTAGAGCCATAAGATACGACTGTAATATCTTTTCCTTCACGAAGTGTTTCGACTACTCCAATAGGCGTTTTGAACTCGGTGAGGTTCGTGGGCATTGCTTCTTTCAGGCGGTAACCATTAAGACATTCCACCACTACCGCAGGTTGATTGCCTTCTAAAAGTGTATTGTAGAATCCTGCCGCTTTTACCATATTACGAGGAGTAAGGATATACATTCCTCTAAGAGAGGCTAACAATATTCCCATAGGAGAACCTGCGTGCCAAATACCTTGTAAACGGTGTCCTCTTGTTCTGATGATAAGAGGAGCCATTTGTCTACCAAAAGTGCGATAATGCAAACTAGCCAAATCATCACTTAGTGTTTGTAAACCATAAAGAATATAGTCTAAATATTGTATTTCAGCAATCGGACGCAAGCCACGCATGGCCATACCTATACCTTGTCCTACAATAGCGATTTCACGAATACTTGTGTCAGCCACCTTTATAGCCCCGTGTTTTTTCTGTAATCCTTCTAATCCTTGGCTTACATCACCTATGTTCCCTACGTCCTCACCAAATATCAATAAATTAGGATATTTAGAAAGTAAGACATCAAAATTCTCTCTCAGTACAATACGCCCATCAACAAGTTCTTTTGACATATCATAAGTGGGGAGTACTTCTTCTATATGGATAGGATTTTGTTTATTTTCAGTATGAAGAAATCGACTATATTTAGGTTCGTTTTCCTTTATATAGCTCTTTATCCAATTCTGTAAAGGAAGTATTCTATTTTCATCTTCAGATAATAATAAACGTAAGGCTTTTCTGGCAGTGCTCAAAATATCTTTACGATTAGGTAAAGCCACTTTAAGAAGAGATTTGGATAGACTTTCTACTTTTGCTTTTATAGTACTATTATTTGTATTTGTTAGTAATGAAGCAAGAAGATCAGTAAGTTCTTTCCTCTCTTGTTCAATAGGTGTAATATAAGCTTCCCAAGCTTTCTTCCTACCTTCATTCACGCGTTTCTTAGCCTGTTGTTCTATAGCTAGCAATTCTTCTTCAGTAGCATAGCCTTCCGCCAATATCCATTCACGCATTTTGGAAATACAATCAAAATCTTTTTCCCATTGAAGTCGTTCAGGACTTTTGTAACGCTCGTGTGAACCAGATGTAGAGTGACCTTGAGGTTGAGTAAGTTCAAGAACGTGTACCAATATAGGTATATGTTGTTCACGAGCTATCTTACTTGCCTTTTGATAGGTTTCATATAAGGTTGGGTAATCCCAACCTTTTACGACAAATAGTTCAAAACCTTTATGTTTTTTGTCTCGTACAAAGCCTTTTAATGCTTCAGAAATACTTTGCTTAATAGTATGATATTCTTTAGGAACAGAAATACCATACTCATCGTCCCAAACAGACATTACTAAAGGCACTTGCATTACCCCTGCTGCATTGAGGATTTCAAAAAAGTGACCTTCACTGGTACTTGCATTACCAATAGTACCCCAAGCTACCTCATTACCGTGATTTGAGAAACCTTTACTTTCAGCATTAGGTAACTCACGATATACTTTAGAGGCTTGCGCTAATCCTAATAAACGAGGCATTTGCCCTGCAGTACACGATATATCGCTACTACTATTCTTTTGTTTTAATAAATCTTTCCAATTCCCTTCCTCATCTAAACTATGAGTAGCAAAATGCCCACCCATTTGACGACCTGCGCTTGTAGGGTCTGCCTTTATATCAGCGTGTGCATATATTCCTGCAAAGAAATTCTCTACAGTATGCACCCCGAGAGCCATCATAAGAGTTTGATCGCGGTAATAACCACTTCGGAAATCACCATCTCGAAAGGCTCTTGCTAAAGCTAATTGAGGTACTTCTTTTCCTTCTCCAAAAATACCAAATTTTGCTTTACCACTAAGCACTTCTTTCCTTCCCATCAAGCTACATTCTCTACTGAGAACAGCGATGCCATAGTCCTCTAAAATATGTTCTTTTTTCATTGGTTATATCTTAAAATGATATTATTCGTTTTACTTCACAATCGTTTTTTGTTCTGTTAGAAAAACTCGGGCAAATGTATTACTTTTTTTTTAATTTACAAACATAATACAGTTTTTATTTTTACTTTTGCAATCTATAAGCTTTATTTCAGTAATAGGAAATCATTGCATATGAAGCGTATTCTTATCACAATAAACTATTTTTTTAATTGAACAAATAGGTGTTTTGTTACTTTAAAACCTCTCACAGATTTTATAAAATAAAACCCTTCCCAAAGGAAAGAAAACCAAATTATAAATAAAGGCGTTTTTTGTCTCAAGACCTTATTCCTAATAAGGAATTGTAACAACGTAAAAGCGATTGAAAAATAGTATTTTTATATCAAACTCACATTAAAATAAATATGAAAATTATTTGTATAGGTAAAAATTACCACGAGACTATCGAAAAATTTGATAAAACAACGGTTCAGCCCATAGTGGTATTTATGAAGCCTGATACGGCTATTCACAACCTCGAAATTCCTTACTACCTTCCTGATTTTACACAGGATTTGCACTACGAAATAGAGTTAGTACTCAAAATCAACCAGAATGGAAAGTGTATTTCGGAGAAGTTTGCACATAAATATTACGACGAGATTGCGGTGGGCATTGACTTTACTGCTTGCGACCTGCAAGTGGAATTGAGTCAAAAAGGACTACCGTGGGAGCTAGCGAAGGCTTTTGATGGCTCAGCTATCGTAGGAAAGTTTGTCTCTAAAGAAACATTTGAGAGTTCTTCCTCTATTCAGTTTCACTTAGACAAAAATGGCTCTACTGTACAAAATGGCAATACGATACAAATGCTTAGAGGTTTTGACGTTATCATCTCGGAGGTATCACAATACTTTACCCTTCGTAAAGGTGACCTTATCTTTACGGGAACACCTAAAGGTGCAGGGAAAGTTACAACAGGTGATGTGTTAGAAGGATTTTTAATGGGAGAGAAAGGATTTAGTTTGAAAATTAGATAATTTGGAAATTAGCAAATTTGACTATTAGCCCTAGAAGCCCCAAAGCCAGTGAATGCTTGAAGTTCGCTATCTGAAAAAGGTTGTAGCGCGACAAGCAATTAAAAATCGGATTGTACAGCTTTGATGAGTTCATCGTTATTCTTGAACTTTACAAAAGCACCATTCTTGAAGTAGGAAATGTGTCCGGTTTCTTCAGAAACGACTAAGGCAGTAGCGTCTGTTTTCTCGGTGATAGAAATGGCAGCACGATGACGTAAACCATAGCGTTTAGGCAAGTTGATTTCACTTGCAACAGGCAGTATTACCCTTGTAGCTATAATATGATTACCCTTTATCACAATGGCTCCATCGTGTAGCGGACTATTCTTATAAAAGATACTTTCGATAATAGGCTCGGAGAACTCTATATTCACCTTGTCGCCAGTTTGGGTTACAAAGTCGAGAGGCATATTGTGTTCCAAAACAATAAGCGCCCCTGTATTGGTACTGGCTAACTTCTGACATACATTTATCAAACTCTCAATATTAAGAAGAATTTCCTTCTCTTTGAAGAAGTGAAAAGCACGATGTAGCTTGTTGCGCGCAGTGATATTGGTAGAACCAATGGTGAGCAAGAAGCGACGTATTTCCTGCTGGAATACAACTATCAGTGCGAAGACTCCTACCCCAATGAACTGACCTAATATACTACTGAGCAACTGCATTTGCAGGGCTTCGGTAATCTTCCATATCAGATAAATAATCACAATACCCATAAAAATATTAATGGCTACCGTGCCTCGAATTAATCGGTAGAGGTAGTACAAGAGGGCTGCAAACAGCACTATGTCAATCGCATCGACAATTGTAAAGTCTAAAATATCGAATAGTTTCATTGTATTTTTTCAAAGAGTGTTACACATTCTTTAGCTTCTTTTACATCGTGTACCCGCAAAATGTGTGCCCCTTTCATCAGGGCTATGGTATTGACTACTGTCGTAGCATTCAGCGCACCAGCAGGGTCAGTTTCTAACAATTTGTACAACATCGACTTGCGGGAAAAACCTACCAATAGCGGACAACCAAAGCTATGGAATAGCTCTAAGTGCTTCAACACTTCGTAATTCTGGTCTAAGGTTTTAGAGAAACCAAAGCCTACATCTACTATAAAATCGTTAATCCCCGCTTGCAAGGCTTTGGCTTTGCGCTCAGAAAAATAGTAGCGCATATCACTGATGATATCCTTATAATCAGTGTGCTGTTGCATTGTTTGGGGTGTACCTACGAGGTGCATCGCAATATAAGGCACCTGAAATTGCGCTACTGTAGCCAACATCTGCTCATCTAAGAGTCCGGCAGAAATATCGTTGATAATACAAGCTCCTTCTAAGAGCGATTGGCGTGCTACCTCACTGCGAAAAGTATCTACCGAGATACGTATCTCGGGAAAATGTTGCACCAAAGAACGCACTACGGGCACTACCCTACTGAGTTCTTCGGCTTGTGAGACTTCGGGTGCATTGGGGCGGGTGCTATAACCACCCACATCAATAAAATCTGCGCCGTGAGCGAGCATTGTTTCTGCGCGTTGTAAGAGCGTTTTTTCGGTTACACGACTACCTTCGTAGAAAGAGTCGGGAGTATGATTAAGGATTCCCATCACTCGCGGGGTATCCATAGAGAGAAGCTCTCCTTTACAGTTTATTGTCATTAATTGTTAGTTATTAGTCGTTAGATTAGCAGTCCGCCATATTTACAGCTACCGCTAAGCCCCCTTCTGAGGTTTCTTTGTATTTAGAGTTCATATCTTTGGCAGTTTGCCACATAGTATTGATAACCTTGTCTAAGGGTACTTTCACATTCTTAGGGTCGGTTTCGATAGCCAATTCGGCAGCGTTAATTGCTTTGATTGCCCCCATAGCATTGCGCTCGATACAAGGGATTTGCACCAATCCGCCAATAGGGTCGCAAGTAAGCCCCAAGTGGTGTTCCATTGCTATTTCGGCAGCGATGAGCACCTGCTCAGGAGAACCACCCAAGAGTTCGCAGAGCGCACCTGCCGCCATTGCGGAAGATACACCTATTTCGGCTTGACAACCGCCCATAGCTGCTGAGATGGTTGCTCCTTTTTTGAAGAGACTGCCTATTTCGCCCGCTACCAATAGGAATTGCTGAATCTGCTCCTCGGTAGCTTGTTGGTTTTCGATAGTTATGTAGTAGAGCAACACGGCGGGAATCACCCCTGCACTACCATTGGTAGGTGCCGTAACTACACGCCCCAACGAAGCATTCACTTCATTAACTGCCAGCGAAAAACAACTTACCCATTTAAGGATTTCGCGAAACTTGATATTCGTTTTCTTGATAGAGTTCAGCCAATTCTCTGGACTATCGTAGGTGACTACCCCTATGAGGTTCTTGTGGATATCATAAGCACGACGACGCACGTGTAAACCGCCTGGGAGTACACCCTCGGTATGACAACCTATATAAGTACATTCCAACATAGTATGCCATATACGCATCAGTTCGCTATGGATTTGCTCCTCAGTACGCAAGGCTTTTTCGTTTTCATAGACGATTTCGGATATTTTCTTTCCTTCTTGGCAACAATAGCTAATCAGTTGCTCAGCTTTATCAATAGGGAAAGGGAAATTTCGCTGAGTATCTTCCTTGGCTGTTGCTTGTTCTCCTTCTTTTACTATAAAACCACCCCCTACTGAGTAGAAAGTAGAAGCATAACTAAACCCCTCGCCTTCAGCTGTAAAAGTAAGACCATTGGGGTGAAAAGGCAAAAAATCTCTATTGAAAATAATGTCTTCCTTAGGATTGAAGCTAATGATGCTCTCATTGCCTAAATAGAGCTCTTGATTATTAGTAATAGCCGTAATAATCACGTCTAAACTCTCAATAGGCACATACTCAGGGTCGGCACCACTGAGACCTAACATTACTGCCAAATCGGTAGCGTGACCTTTGCCTGTGAGGGAGAGTGAGCCGTATAAATCTACGTGCACTTTGGTTGTGCGGGTTAGGAGGTGCTTCTCTCTCAATTCTTTGAGGAAAGCCTCAGCAGCACGCCAAGGACCTAAAGTGTGAGAGCTGGAAGGACCTACCCCTATTTTTAGCATATCGAATACACTTATCTGCTCCATTTTTTCGTTATAAGACTTTATAAGAATGCAAAAATAGAGAGAAATTAGCAAATTAGCAAATTTGAAAATTAGCATATTAGATAAAACACACTAAATTAGTGAAGTAAAAGCAGTATAGCTTGGGTGTAGAATTTGAACAAAAATGATTAATAAAATTTCCTCTAAACCTCCAACGAAGAATCAGCGGACAGAATATCCTCTCCCCAGTCACATACTCTCCTATTCGGAAGCTACTCCCAAGGAGAGGGAGTGTAGTAACGGAAAAAGTAAGACGAACAATGAACGGTGCGAGCCACACGGGCAGATAAACAAATGACGAAGAAATGACGAAGAAAAGACGAACAAAAGACGAAGAAAAGACGAACAAAAGACGAACAAAAGACGAAGAAAAGACGAACAAAAGACGAAGAAAAGACGAACAAATGACGAAGGAAAGACGAACAAATGACGAAGGAAAGACGAACAAAAGACGAAGGAAAGACGAACAAAAGACGAAGAAAAGACGAACAAAAGACGAAGGAAAGACGAACAAAAGACGAAGGAAAGACGAACAAAAGACGAAGAAAGAGTGGCGTTAAAGCAAAGGGAAGTTAAAGCTAAGAGAGTGTTAAAAAAGAGGATATTGGTAGATTTCAACCTTGGTAAAGTGCAAAATGAAAATTTGCAGACCAATTCTGGTAGACTATAAAAACAAAGAACAAAATAATTATTTCAGAATTTATTGCTAATTGTTAATTATTTCGTATCTTTGCACTCAGAAAACATAATTGCTAAAACACGAATGAAAATAGCTAAAAAAATACTGAAATGGGGAGGTATAACCCTATTGCTCCTCATCATCGCAATGATTGCTATTCCTTTTTTCTTTAAAGATACTATCAAGGAAAAGGTTATTGAGATGGCAAATGAAAACTTAAAGGCGAACATCGGATTACAAGATGTTGATATTAGTCTGTTTAAGAACTTTCCTAAGGCACGCGTTACCCTCAACGATTTTGTTTTGGTAAACAAAGAGCCTTTCGTAGGTGATACACTTTTTGCTGCTAAACACATAGATGTAACACTTAGCATCAAAGATTTATTAGCGGGCAACTACAATTTGTTAGGAGCTAATGTGAAAGATGCTTCGGTGTATATACACCTTAACAAGGAGGGAGAAGGCAACTATGATATCGCTATTCCTTCGGATAAACCTGAGGAAGAGTCAGCACCTATAAAACTAGATATTCAGCGGTACAATGTAGAAAATCTGAAATTTAGTTTCAAAATGGACGACGGCAACCTCTTTATGGAAGCAGCCGATATTTACCACAGCGGGAAAGGAAACTTTGCCGAAGAGGTATTGGACTTAGACACTCAGACGAAAGCCAACCTAACTTTTGCAATGGGTAAAAGCACTTTTATGAAGCAAGTGCCTATTACCTTGCAGGCTATTTTGGGCATCGACCTCAAAAATCAGAAATATACTTTCAAGCAAAACAAAGCCACTGTAAATCGTTTGGATTTGGTATTCGATGGTTTTATTCAGTTATTGGAGGAAGGACAACATTACGACCTTACTTTTAGCACCCCTACCAATTCATTTCAAAACTTTTTAGCGCTCATTCCCGAAGAGTACTCTAAAAGCATTGAGAATGTAAAAACCACAGGAAATCTGACCCTGAAAGGTTTTGCCAAAGGTGATATGGTAGGTGATAAAATCCCTACTTTCGGACTTGAAATGTATGCAGACAATGCTTCTTTTAAATATCCGAACCTGCCTAAAACGGTGCGTGACATCACTATCGACCTAAAAGTAAACAACGCTACGGGTATTACCAACGATACCAAAGTGAACCTCAACAAATTTACGATGAGTATCGACCAAGACCATTTTTCGGCTCGTGCCAATGTGAGCAATGTGGTAGTAAACCCGTTTGTGGATATGGCAGTAAAAGGGACTATCAACTTGGCAAACTTATCGCAAGCATACCCTATTTCGTTAAACAAGAAGTTGGCAGGAATCTTACGCGCTGATATAGCGACACAATTGGATATGAAATCGGTAGAGGCTAAGAATTATCAAAAAATTAAAGCGCAAGGTAATTTGTCGCTTTCTCAGTTTGTATATGCAGGCGAGGAGTTTGTAAAACCTTTCCATATTGATAACTTAAACGTAGCCTTTAATCCGTCGCACATTGGGCTTTCAAAATTTGATGCTCGCACAGGTGATAGCGACTTACACCTTACTGGAACGATAGATAATCTGTACGGTTTTGCTTTCAGAAAAGAAATCCTCAAAGGAAACTTTAATCTATCTTCGAACAAGTTAGTAGTAAACGATTTTATGCAACCCGCAACAGAATCGTCTGCTCCTGCGAAACAAGAAACCAAAGAAGCTCCTAAAGCTAATAAGACCTCTACAAAAGAAGCGGCTATAAAAGTGCCTGCTTTCTTAGATTGTGCGCTTACTGCAAAAGCCAATACGGTGTTATACGACAATTTGAAATTGAGTAATGTATCGGGTAAACTGATTATAAAAGACCAAAAAGTAACCTTAGAGAACTTAAAATCGGATATTTTTGGAGGAAATATAGCTCTTGCAGGAGATGTATCGACCAAAGAGAAAATACCTACCTTTGACGTAGATTTAAACCTAAACCGCCTTAACATATCCGATGCTTTTACGCAAATTACTATGCTCGAAAAGATAGCGCCTATTGCGAAAGTTGTACAAGGGAAAGTGAATACGGTTATCAACGTAAAAGGTAATTTGAAAAACGATTTAACTCCTCAAATTAACAGTATCTCGGGCGACCTATTTGCAGCACTTATCGACTCTAAGATTGACAGCCACGGTTCTCCTCTACTCTCAGCCTTAGACAGCCAATTTACAGGTTTAAATTTAGCCAATCTCAACCTAAAAGATGTGAAAGCAGCGGTTGATTTTGAAGATGGAAAAGTGAAAATCAAGCCTTTTACTATCAAATATAAAGATGTAGCCATAGAGGTAGCAGGTTCTCACGGATTTGACCAACAGATGAATTACAAGCTCACCTTTAATGTACCGCCTCAAATGTTGGGTAAAGAAGCAGAAGGTTTGTTAGCAAAATTGACTCCTGAAAACCAGAAAAAGATAAACAACTTGCCCGTGGTAGCAACCGTAGGTGGAACTTTCAAAAAACCACAAGTAAGCACCGATGCTAAAGCCGTAGTAAAAAATTTGGCTACCCAAATAGCTAAAAACCAAATTAACAACCTTACCGCTAAAGGCACTGACGCACTACAAAAGGCTTTAGGAGGTAAAACAAGTTCGGGTACAGCAGGCGAAATAACCAAAACGGTGGGAGGACTGATGAAGAACAAAGACAGCACAATGACTAAAGTGAAAGAGAAAGCCAAAGAAGAGGCTAAAAAAGAAGCCAAGAAACAAATAGGCAATTTCCTCAGAGGTTTGGGTAAAAAAGAAGGAGAAGAATAAGAATAAAATTAATTAAATATATATGTATAAAGTAGTACTTTTACGCCACGGGCAAAGTGAATGGAACAAGCTCAACTTATTCACAGGGTGGCAAGATGTAGATTTAACAGAGCAAGGCGTACAAGAAGCACGTGAAGCAGGACGCGTAATGAAAGAAGAAGACTTCAAATTTGATGTTGCCTATACTTCAGTGCTCAAAAGAGCTATCAAAACCTTGAACAATGCTTTGGAGGCAATGGGCGACCTTTGGGTGCCTACACACAAAAGCTGGAGACTCAATGAAAAGAGTTACGGAGCGCTACAAGGTTTGAACAAAGCTGAAACTGCTGCTAAATACGGTGAAGACCAAGTACTTTTGTGGAGACGCTCTTACGATGTTCGTCCTCCACTTATTGAAGAATCGGACGAACGTCACCCCTCACACGACCGTCGTTACGCTTCACTTACCAAAGAAGAAAAAACAGCAGGCGAAAGTTTGAAAGATTGTTATGACCGTATGTTGCCTATATGGTTTAACGAGATTGCGCCAGACATTAAAGCAGGCAAGAGTGTGATTATCGCAGCACACGGTAACAGTTTGCGTTCTTTGGTACAATATCTCGACGGGCTTTCAAAAGAAGAAATCTTAAAGCTCAATATCCCAACGGGAGTACCTTTGGTATATGAACTCGATGCTAATTTGAAACCTATCAAACATTATTATTTAGGCGACCAAGAAGCTATTGCAGCCGCTATCAACAGCGTGGCAAATCAAGGTAAATCAAAATAAAATTTGCTTGATATATTGATAGAATAAGGAGGTTATTTATTGCAGATAACCTCCTTTATTCCTTTAAAAATGAAACTTTAACGTCACGCTTTTTGTATATTCGAGTAAAATAATTACCTTTGCACCAATTTTAAGCAGAACATATATTAATGAAATTTATATACATTCTTCTTTTTTCACTATGCAGTAGTACTTTTAGTCTGTTTTATGGACAGAAGAACCCTGTGTTTAAAGTAGTTTTAGATGCGGGTCACGGAGGTAAAGACCCCGGTAAAGTAGTACAGAAAAACATCTTTGAGAAAGATGTGGTGCTGAAAATAGTATTATTAGTAGGCAAAAAGTTAGAGGCTTACCCTGATATAAAGGTGATTTACACTCGCAAAACCGATGTGCTAATTGACCTTTATGAGCGTGGAGCTATTGCCAACAGGAACAAAGCCGATGTATTCGTTTCAGTACACTGCAACGCTCACGAAACACAAGTAGACGGTGCGGAAACATATGTATTAGGGCTACACGCCAACCAGCAGAACTTTGAGGTTGCCAAAGCCGAAAACTCGGTAATCTACTTGGAAGATGATTACAAAAAGAAATACGCTAAGTACAATATTAACTCACCTGAATCGGTAATAGGGCTATCTATTATGCAAGAAGAGTTCTTGGAGCAGAGCATTCAGCTAGCTAAGTTAGTGCAAAACCAACTCACAGGAGTTATGAAACGCACTAACAGAGGCGTACGCCAAGCGGGATTCATCGTCTTGCACCAAACCTATATGCCCAGTATTCTTATAGAAACAGCATTCCTTACTAACAACGAGGAACGCAAATTCCTCACCTCGGCTAAGGGGCAAGAAGAGTTTGCAGAGAACATTGCTGAGGCGATACTCGCTTACAAGAAATGGATAGAAGACAAAAGTTCTTATACTACCCCTGACGACAGTATTTCACAAGTAAGAGAAAAAAATAATACCCCAAGACAAAGTACAAGTAAAAGCACTATCAACAACAGCGATTTGAGCTATAAAGTACAGATATCATCAAGCCCTAAAAATTTAGAAACAAAGGCTTTTAATTTCAAAGGACTCTCGCCTATATCGGTTGAAAAAGACGGGCGTGTATATGTGTATTACTATGGTGATACTTCGAAGCACAGAGAAGCCCTTGAGCTACTGAACAAAGCAAAAAAAAAAGGGTATAAAGATGCTTACATCGTAGCTTTTTACCAAAAGAAACGCATTACAGTAGAAAGAGCTAAACAAATAGAAAAGTAAACTTATTCAAATAGAAACTGATGAAACTATCCAGAGAAATAAAAACAGCTATTATAGTTGTGGCGGGTATTGCCGCTTTTTATATAGGCTTTAACTTCTTGAAGTCTAAATCATTATTTAATAAAACGAATACTTATTACGCTTATTTTCCTCATTCAGGAGGGTTAAAAACAGGTACACAAATCACTGTAAATGGGGTGAAAGTAGGGAGTGTGGAAGCAGTGGACTTAGAAGAGAAAAGTGCCAAGATAAAAATTACGATGGAGTGTTCAGACGATTTTAAGTTCTCTAAGAATAGTGTAGCCGAGCTTTACAACAGTTTGCTTGGAGGTGCAGGACTGCAAATTATTCCCGCCTTCGATAATGCTCCTATAGCCGTATCGGGAGATGTATTAGAAGCACGTGTACAAGAAGATATGCTCGCCTCTATCTCTTCGTCAATCAAACCTACACAAGATAAGCTCAATCGCCTTTTAGGACAAGCCGATACCACTCTTACAGGAGTGAACAGTGTTTTAGATGCTAAAACTACTAACAATTTAAAAATTGCCATTGCCGAACTAAGTGCGACAATGCACAACCTAAATCAGGCATCAGTAAACCTCAATAAGATGTTGGTAGCTAATCAAGCCAATTTGAATGCTACTTTAAGCAATGCTAATAAAATCACTACTGATCTATCAAAAGTATCAGGACAGCTTTCGGAAGCTGAACTTAATAAAGTAATTGCCAATGCACAAACAACTCTTAACAACCTCAATACTCTTTTGGCTGAAGTAGAAGGAGGCAAGGGTACTATTGGAAAATTACTAAAAGACGAAACGCTCTATAAAGATTTAGACAAATCGGCTAAACAGCTCGAATTGCTCTTGCAAGACCTTCGTTTAAATCCTAAGCGTTATCTTCATTTCTCCGTTTTTGGTAAAAAAGCTAAAACATACGAGCCTCAAGACGAAGAAAAAGGAGAATAAACTGTATTGATGAGCTTCTTTCCTAACATAGTATTTATAATACTTCTCTGTATAGGGGGAGGCTTTTTTATTTATAATCTACGGAAACTCATTAGGAATATCCGTTTAGGCAAGCCGGAAGACACTTCTGGCAACCGCAAAGAGCGACTCAAAAATATGTTGTGGCTCGCTTTAGGGCAACGGAAAATGTTGGTACGCCCCATAGTGGGTGTGTTGCACATTATTGTATATGCAGGTTTCCTGATTATCAACATCGAACTTTTAGAGATTATTACTGACGGTATCATAGGAACCCACCGCATATTTGCCTCCTTAGGGGCGTTTTACAACTTCTTGATAGCTTCTTTTGAGGTATTAGCTCTCTTAGTGATTGTAGCAGTAACCGTATTTTGGATAAGGAGAAACGTACTAAAATTACCACGCTTTCGCAAGGCAGAAATCAGAGGGTGGGCAAAAAAAGATGCAAGCAATATCCTTTATGCCGAAATGGTAATGATGAGTCTTTTCCTACTGATGAACGCTGCCGATGCTCAGCTACAAGCATTACACGTACCCCACTATGTGCAAGCAGGTTCTTTTCCTGTGAGCGAATGGTTACGCCCCTTGTTAGGAAACGCTTCGGTAAGCACTCTTATAGTTGTAGAACGCAGTTGTTGGTGGTTACACATTACCGGGGTTTTATGCTTTTTAAACTACTTGTATTACTCCAAACACCTACACATACTGTTAGCTTTCCCTAATACGTACTACGCACCTATTCGTCCGTTAGGAGCTTCTAAGGTAAATCCAGCGGTAACACAAGAGGTGAAACTAATGTTAGACCCCAATGCCGATCCTTTTGCAACACCACAAGACACAGCCCCTCCTGATAAGTTTGGAGCTTCGGACGTGACCGACCTCACTTGGTTACAGCTGATGAACGCCTATACTTGTACCGAGTGCGGGCGTTGTACCGATGAATGTCCAGCGAACCTCACTGGTAAAAAGCTTTCTCCTCGCGCGATTATGATGAAAACACGTGACCGCTTAGAAGAGGTAGGGCGCAATATCGACAAACACGGTACTTTTGAACCCGATGGCAAACAACTTTTAGGCGACTACATTACTCCTGAAGAACTATGGGCTTGTACCACTTGCAATGCTTGTGTGGAGGTATGCCCTGTGAGTATCAGTCCGTTATCTATTATTATGGATATGAGACAGTATTTGGTAATGGAAGAATCGGCAGCTCCTACCGAACTCAATGTGATGATGACTAATATAGAGAACAATGGAGCCCCTTGGGCGTATAGCCAAGCAGATAGAGACATCACAAATTAGTTTTAATTTATTATCTAAATTAAATGAACTTACTATCCGTAGAAAATATATCAAAAGCCTTTGGCGAACGCATAATCCTTGAAAACATCTCTTTTGGTATCAATAAAGACCAAAAAATAGCCTTTATCGCTAAAAATGGTACAGGGAAGACTACTTTACTCAATATTATTGCAGGCAAAGACCAACCCGATAGCGGACAAGTAGTATTCCGCAAGGGCATACATATAGGTTTTCTCTCACAAAATCCCTCTTTTAACGAAGAACTAACAGTAGAAGAGACTATTTTCGCAACCGACAATCCTATTTTACGATTGATTCAGGAGTACGAACACGCTTTACAGCACCCTGAAAACGAAATGGCTTATCAAAAGGCTTTTGAACAGATGGAACGCCATAATGCCTGGGATTTTGAAACACAATACAAACAAATACTCTTCCGTCTAAAATTAGACAACCTCCAACTGAAAGTAAAAAACCTTTCGGGAGGACAGAAAAAGCGTCTCGCCTTAGCCAATGTACTTATTAGCAAACCTGACTTGCTGATATTGGACGAACCTACGAACCACCTCGACTTAGAAATGATTGAATGGTTAGAACAGTACTTTGCCAAAGAAAACCTTACGCTCTTCATCGTTACGCACGACCGTTATTTTTTGGAACGTGTGTGCAATGAAATTCTGGAATTGGACAATGGCGAACTATTCAGCTACAAAGGGAACTACTCCTATTTCTTAGAGAAAAAAGAACAGCGATTAGCACAAGAGCAGGCATCGGTAGAGAAGGCTAAAAACCTTTATGTAAAGGAACTCGACTGGATGCGTAGGCAACCTAAGGCACGAACTACCAAATCGAAATCGCGTATAGACGATTTTTATAAGATAAAGGAGGCAGCCCACAAGCGTCGGAAGGAGCACTCGGTACAGCTCGAAATCAATATGGAGCGATTGGGAAGCAAGACGGTGGAGTTTCACAATGTGAGCAAGAGCTTCGGAGACTTGCGCGTGCTCAATAAGTTCAATTATAATTTCTTGCGGGGCGAACGAGTGGGAATTATAGGTAAGAACGGCACGGGCAAATCCACCTTTCTCAACTTACTCACCTCGGCTATCACGCCTGATAGTGGTAAAATAGTAGTGGGAGACACTATTAAGTTCGGGTACTATACCCAAGATGGTATTGAGGTACAACAAGGACAAAAGGTAATAGAAGTGATACAAAAGTATGGCGATTACATTCCTCTACTTAAAGGGCGCACTCTCTCAGCAGGACAGCTATTAGAACGCTTTCTCTTCGACCGTAAAAAGCAATACGACTATGTAGAGAAACTCAGCGGAGGGGAACTTAAACGCTTATACCTATGTACTGTACTCATTCAAAACCCCAATTTTTTGATTTTAGACGAGCCTACGAATGACCTCGATATTGTTACTCTGAACGTCTTAGAAGACTTTTTGTTAGACTATCCAGGGTGCTTGGTGGTAGTATCGCACGACCGCTATTTTATGGATAAAATAGTAGACCACCTTTTTATCTTCAAAGGTAATGGCGAAGTAGAGGATTTCCCTGGTAACTACACCGATTACCGCGTGTACGAAGAGAGCGTTCCTCCGACAGACGATACTCCCAAGAAAGAAGCCACCAAAAACACTTGGCGCAAGGACGGAATGAAAGGTTTATCGTTCAACGAGCAGAAGGAATACAACCGATTGGAAAAAGAAATAGCGCAGTTAGAAGAGAAAAAAACTGCTATAGAAGCTACTTTTGCCGAAGGAAATCTTAGCAGTAATGAAATACAAGAACAATCAGTAGCCTTGCAAGAGACGCTTACTGCCATAGAGGAAAAGACCGAACGCTGGTTTGAACTAACGGAGAAGCTGGAAGAACATTAATATTTTACTCCACTGACAAGTTAGCATATTAAGAGTATTTTGGCTATTTACTTAATTTTATGCATTACAATTTTCAAATTCTACTTTATTTTCGTATCTTTGCCCCCTCACTCACTATATAATGACTCATTCAGGAAAAATTGAACTAATGGCACCAGCTGGTAATTTTGAGTCGCTACAAGCGGCAATAGACAATGGTGCCGACTCAGTGTATTTTGGGGTAGACCAGCTGAATATGCGCGCAAGAGCAAGTATCAACTTTACGATTGACGACCTTGATGAAATAGCGCACCGTTGTGCTCCTAAGGGCATTCGCACTTATCTCACCCTTAATACTATTATTTACGACCACGACCTATCTATCATCAAAACACTATTAGACGCTGCCAAAAAAGCAGGTCTTACAGCTGTGATAGCTATGGATCAGGCAGTCATAGCTTATGCTCGACAAATAGGAATGGAGGTGCATATCTCTACCCAAATCAATATCACTAATATTGAAACCGTGCGCTTCTATGCGATGTTTGCTGATACAATGGTAATGAGCCGTGAACTGAGCTTGCGACAAATCAAGAAGATATGTGAGCAGATAGAAAAAGAGCAAATCAAAGGACCTTCGGGCAATTTGGTAGAAATAGAAATATTTGGACACGGGGCGCTTTGTATGGCGGTATCGGGCAAGTGCTACCTGAGTTTGCACTCACACAATTCCTCAGCCAATCGCGGAGCTTGCAAGCAAAACTGCCGCAAGAAATACACTGTAATCGACCAAGAAAGCGGTTTTGAAATAGAATTGGACAACGAGTATATGATGTCGCCTAAAGACCTCTGCACGATTGACTTTCTCGACCAAGTAATCGACACAGGAGCAAAGGTATTAAAGATTGAAGGGCGTGGGCGCGCTCCTGAGTATGTGGCTACCGTTATTCGCACCTACCGAGAAGCAATAGATGCTTATTACGCAGGCACATACAGTAAAGAAAAATTTGAAGGCTGGATAGAAGCCCTCAAAACGGTGTACAATCGTGGTTTCTGGAGTGGATATTATTTAGGGCAAAAACTTGGTGAATGGAGTGAAAACCCAGGCTCTAATGCTACCCAAAAGAAAGTGTACATTGGGCAAGGCAAACACTATTTTCCTAAGACTGGCATTGCAGAGTTTGCTATTGAAGCCTTTGATATAAAGATAGGCGACAAATTACTTATCACTGGACCTTCAACAGGCGTTCAAGAAATAGAACTCACCTCAATGATGGTAAACGATACTCCTGCTGAAAGAGCTAAGAAAGGTGATTCTTGTACTATCAAAACCAATTTCAGAATAAGGTTATCAGATAAACTGTATAAAATAGTAAAAACAAATATCAATTAGCAGATTAGCAGATTTAGTTTAATATGGTAATAGTAACCTTACAGCGTGAAAAATGCATCGGCTGTAACTACTGCGTAGAGATGGCTCCTGAGCAGTTCCAGATGTCGAAAAAAGATGGCAAGAGCGTATTATTACGTTCCACTGAAAAGAAAGGCTTCTTCACCCTAAAAAGTTATGATGATAGTATTTTTGAGGATTGTGAGAAAGCACAAAAAGCCTGCCCCGTGAAGATTATCTCTACCAAAAAATTATAGTATTAACAACAAACGACTAACATCTAAAAATAATAAACAATGAGAAAAATAGTATTATTAGCCATATGTTTGTTTGCTTTTTACAATGTAAAAGCACAATACATAGGAGTGAAAGCAGGGTACAATTATGCTACCTTAAAAGGAGATGTAAGTAGTGAGGCAAGTTTTAAACCATATCACGGTTATTATGCTGGGGTTACTTTAGAGTTTCCCCTATCTAAATTGTTCTCTTTACAGATAGAAGGTATCTACAATCGTCGTGGTGCACAAATAAAATCTGATAGATATGGGAATGCTACTTTGGCTCTCGATTATCTTTCGGCTCCTGTAATGGCACGATTCAATGTAGGAAAGGGTATTAATTTGCACGTAGGTCCTCAGATAGAATATCGCGTTGACCAGCCTAATTTCTACTTCAATGGTACAGAACCCGTAACTCGTGTAAAATCAGATGCCATAGACATTATAGATGTAGCTATGACTGCAGGGATAGGTTACACTACTGATGCAGGTTGGTTTTTCGAAATACGTTGGGTACAAGGACTCACTAATATCTTTGAAGGCGATGAGGCAAGCCTCATAAGTACGGGCATTGCTAATTCTTACGACTTTAAAAATAGAACGCTCTCAATGGGAGTAGGGTATCAATTTTAAGCTAAATAATAGGTAACAAGATGTATAGACTGATATATGTAATACTTTTGATTGGACTACTTTCTTGTGAGAAAGAACGGCAAAGGCGCAACCCTAACTTAGGAGAAGTACATTTCACCTATACTATCGATATAAGTTTACCTCTCTATAACAGCTTAAAAACACCAATGAATACTGTATTTGTTCCCTACGGAGGTATTAAAGGATTTTTTGTGACTTGTTATAGTAATGGAGGATATCGTGCTTGGGAGGCTGCTTGTCCTAATCATAATTTACAAGAGTGTCATAGTCGCCTGTTTGGCATAAGGGCTATAGAAGATGAAAATAGCTATGAGAAGACTGGTCACGACTATACTTTTGCCAAATGTTCTTGTGGTAAAACAGTTTACAATTTAATATCAGGAGCTCCTATTGCTATTGGGCAAATTGCCAAACCTTATCCTTTACTAAATTATAATGTTTCAGTAGCTGGTAATTTTTTAACCATTAGTAACTAATGCTATCAGTACGTTTTGAAAATACAAAGCCCATCACATTTATCATTGTGCTATTAGCACTATTGATAGGTGATGGGCTATTTCAATTTAAAATACTACAACTTCCTCTCAGTGACGTGTCTCATCTCACTGTTTTAATGAGTACTTTTGTATTGCTCTTTCTTTCTTTATTATTACTTCACCAAATAGACCGGTGGAATGAACTTACTGACACCAAAAACTGCTACTCTATAGCCTTCTTTAGTATTTTCGTAGTGCTCTTCCCTACCCTTTTTGATAAAGTGAAATTAGTAGGTGCTAACTTACTTATCATTGTAGCCTTGTGGCGTGTACTTACTCTTAAAACAGGTGAAGGAATTCCACAAAAACTATTCGATACTTCTCTACTAATCATTTGTGCAGGCTTGTTGCACCCTTGGGCTTTAATTTTTCTGCTAAATGTATGGATTTCTCTACTCTTTTACGGAGCTGAAAAACGCCGTTATTGGTTTATACCTCTTTTAGCAATCATTACTGTTAGCATCTTATTAGGGGCTATTTTATTAATACTTCAAGAGCCCTTTCCTATTGATGATTTTACAAATCTCATCACTTCAGATATAAATAATCTTCTAAACTTTTCTTCTCATTCCATTGCTACAACAATAGCAGTATGTAGCTTAGCACTCCTTCTTTTAGTAGCATTAGCTGTATACTATTTCAGAAGTGTTTATCACAGCATCAGCTCATTAGTAGTAATACAATTCCTCTGGATAGGGCTTATAGTAGTATTCCTTTCCAAAGAAGTGATATACACCTTTGCCCCTATTGCCATTCTCTTTGCTCTTTATGTAGAGAAAATACGTGTGTGGTGGCTAAAAGAAATCGTACTATGGTCACTATTATCTATGCCTGGCATAGGGCTTCTACTCCATTTTATTACCAAAAGCTAAATCACCCGCATCACCTAAACCTGGTACTATATATCCGTGGTCGTTAAGGTGAGCATCTATGGTAGCAATCCATAAATGAGTAGTCTCAGGAAACTTATCTTCCAAGTATTCTATCCCCTGCTGTGCCCCTATAACAGCAAACAAATGTATCTCTTTAGGTGTTCCTAAAGGTTTCAGCGCATTGAATACATTAGCAAACGAACGCCCTGTAGCCAGCATTGGGTCAGCTAAGAATAAGATTTTACCTTCTAAGGACGGCGAAGCCAGATACTCCACCATTATATCAAAATCAGTCTCAGAAGTGTGTTTGCGATAAGCCGAGATAAACGCATTATCAGCATTATCAAAGTAGTTCATCAAGCCTTGATGCAATGCCAAACCAGCACGCAAAATAGAGCAAATTACTATCTCGTCTTTCGGAAGTTGTACCTTCTTTTCGCCCAAAGGTGTAGTAATTGTTTCCGTTTTATAGTGTAGAAACTTACTCATCTCGTAACACAATACCTCCCCTATTCGTTCCAAATTTTTACGGAATCGCATACGGTCTGCTTGAATATTTACATCACGCAACTGGGCGATAAATCGGTTTAATACGGAAGGCTCTTCGCCTAAATGATGTATAATCATTGGTCTGTTAGCTTTATATTTTCACGCCACAAAAGTAGTATATAATTTGCTAATTTACAAATTTGCAATTTGGTAAATTATTTTTTTTGGCACACTATTTGGAATAACTATACTGAATCATTAAACAATAATTAAGCGTATGAAAAACAAAATCACTAAATTAACAGCTTTTATTGCGATAATGCTACTCACCACCGCTACCTATGCTCAAGAGTTTCACTTAGGAGCAAAAGCAGGTGCTAACTTAGGTAAAGTAGAAGGTGTAGCCTATGACAAAAACTTTAAATTGGGCTATCAATTAGGTGGTTTCGTCGAATTCGATTTCAATGATAGCTGGGGGCTACAGGGGGAAGTACTCTTTAGTCAAACCAATACAGAGCTCCGCGATAGCTACCAATCTGTTTGGAACGACAAGTTCGAAAAGAAAAAAACACTGAACTACGTAAGTGTACCAGTACTCTTGAAATACAACCCTAGCGGATTGATTTCACTACACGCAGGACCTCAATTTAGTTTCCTTGCCAACCGCGACCAAAGTACTTGGGAAAACGGAGAAAAGCTCTTTAAAGATACTGATTTTTCATTAGTGGCAGGAGCTGAAGTAAATTTAGGTCCTCTTTTTGCTTACGGTCGCTATGTATGGGGTTACAGTGATATTAGTAACGCCCTTAAAGAAAAAGCAACTACCCAACAAATACAATTGGGCGTAGGGGTACGTTTTTAGAAAATAGGAATATTAGTTAATTAGAAATAGGGTTTAAGTGATTTATAAATCACTTAAACCCTTTCTTATTTTTTAAACAACCTTAATTACTCTTCACCTCAGATTCACCTTCTCTTCGTCATTTCTTTATCTGCCCGTGCGACTCGCACCGTCTTTTGTTCGTTCTTTGTTCGTTCTTTGTTCGTTCTTTGTTCGTTCTTTGTTCGTTCTTTGTTCGTTCTTTGTTCGTTCTTTGTTCGTTCTTTGTTCGTTCTTTGTTCGTTCTTTGTTCGTTCTTTGTTCGTTCTTT
>NZ_AJZR01000034.1:0-13033 GCF_000271925.1 Capnocytophaga sp. oral taxon 412 str. F0487
GGGTGTAAGGAGGGTGGGGTTAGCTTATAGAGAGCTTATAGGAAGCTTATACGAATCTTGGACGATTGGTATAGAAAGGGTGTATAAATAATTGATTAATAGCTTAATACAACAATGCAAAAAATGTTAAAAACGGGGTTTCGAGGCGAAAGAAAAAGAAGTCGTAGCACGACAAGCGAGGAAAAATTGTAGCGGTCAAAGGTAAGCTATCGCGGGATTGGGAGAGGCTTAAAAGGGAGAGCAAAAGACAAAGAGGGCTATATTAACTTTGCTAAGTTTGAAACTTTGGCAAAGTGTAATGATAAGATGAATAAAGTGTAGTATAGCAAAGGTGGAGGTAGGAGGGAGGAGAGGTGTATGTGAGACGGTTGTAAAATGGAATTTAGAAAAGGAAAAAATGTTATTTTTTGCGTATCATTTTTTAGTTATGATTTTATTTTGTACTTTTGCAGACTTAAAAGAGTTTGAATTGTTATGCCGAGAATCTATTACAGAGAGAAGAAACTACACGGTCACCCATTAAAGAACGAGGTGATTACCGTTGATTTATTCAATAAAATCATACAACTCAGTGCTTTCATTCCTGAAGATGCCTTGCAGATTTTTGAGCTTCCTCAGAAAACATCGCCGTTGGCTTTTTGGAACAACACCAAAGGTTTTAAGTATGCTGTAGTGTGGAATACCGAAAAACCTCACACTACCTATGAATATGGAGATTTTTATCTACCGAAATCTATTGTGTTCTTTGATGAAAAAGACTCTTATTTTCCTTCTGATTATTATTTTATTGTAAATATAGACAACCAATTGGAATTGAGTCATAGTAGGGCAGGAGCTGATACCGCTTGGTATGAACAACCTCAGTTACGCAGTAGAGTAACTAATCCTAAACTCATCAAACGCTTCGAAAAGAGTATCAAAGAACTGTATAAACTTCTAAAGAAAAATTAGCAAATTAGCAGATTAGCACATTTGCAAATTAGACAAATGTTTACAACTGAATATGATGTGATAGTAGTGGGCGGAGGACACGCAGGTGCTGAAGCTGCCGCTGCGGCTGCCAATATGGGAGCCAGCACACTACTGATTACTATGAACTTACAACATATTGCCCAAATGAGCTGTAACCCTGCTGTGGGAGGTATTGCCAAAGGGCAGATAGTGCGCGAAATAGATGCCTTGGGGGGCTATATGGGGATTATCACTGATAAAACCGCCATTCAATTTAAGATGCTCAACCAATCGAAGGGTCCTGCTATGTGGAGTCCGCGTGCACAATCTGACCGTATGCGTTTTTCGGAAGCGTGGCGATTGCAGTTGGAAAGTCTGTCTACACTTGATTTCTTTCAAGGAATGGTAAACGACCTTCTGATAGAGAAAGACAAAGTAGTAGGAGTACGCACTTCATTGGGGATTACTATCAAAGCGAAGAGTGTAGTGCTCACCAATGGTACTTTCTTGAACGGAGTGATGCACATAGGGCTGAAACAGTTTGGCGGAGGACGTGCAGGTGAACCCGCAGCATATGGCATCACCGAGTGCCTCGTACAACACGGTTTTGAGGCGGGACGTATGAAAACAGGTACGCCTCCACGTGTAGATGCGCGTTCGCTTGATTTCAGTAAGATGATTCCTCAACCAGGCGATGAGCATCCACAAAAGTTTTCTTTTTCTGCTGAAACACAACCGCTCGCAGTGCAAAAAGACTGCTATATGACGTACACCAGCGAGCGCGTACATAATATATTGCGCACAGGCTTCGACCGTTCGCCTATGTTTCAGGGCATTATCCACGGGGTAGGACCGCGCTATTGCCCTTCGATAGAAGATAAAATAAATCGTTTTGCCGACAAAGACCATCATCAGCTGTTTGTAGAGCCCGAAGGCTGGCATACCGTAGAGATGTACGTGAACGGCTTTTCGACTTCTTTGCCCGAAGAGGTGCAATACGCTGCCCTGAGTCAGGTAGCAGGTTTTGAGAAGGTGAAGTTTTTCCGTCCAGGGTATGCGATAGAGTACGACTATTTTCCGCCTACACAACTAAAACATACGCTTGAAACGAAACTTATAGAAAACTTATACTTTGCGGGGCAAATCAACGGAACTACGGGCTATGAAGAAGCCGCTGCACAAGGACTAATGGCAGGCGTGAATGCGGTGCTGAAAATACGCGAGCGAGCTCCTTTTGTACTGAAACGCGATGAGGCTTATATAGGAGTTTTGATTGATGACCTCATCACCAAAGGCACCGAAGAGCCTTATCGTATGTTTACCTCACGTGCTGAATACCGCACCCTCTTGCGACAAGACAATGCTGACAGACGATTGACTCCGTTAGGGTATGAAATAGGTACTGTAAGTGAAGCACGCTATCGTGCGTGGGAAGCCAAAGAACGCAAGGTGAGTGGATTTATCACTTATATAAAGGAATTGAGTGTTACCCCCGAAGAGGTAAACCCTATACTCGAAAAATACGAGTCATCACCAATGAAACAAGGCGACAAGTTCCAAAAGGTACTTTCTCGCCCCGATGTAACTCTTGCTGACTTTGAGGCTATAGACCGTATTGCCGAATATATAAAGAAGAACGAACTTACCGAGGAAGAAAAAACCTGTGCAGAAGTAGAGGTGAAATACGCCGGCTATATAGAAAAAGAGCGCAATAATGCTGATAAACTCAACCGCTTGGAGAGTGTGCGCATTCCCGACAACTTCGATTACGACAAGATAGTATCGCTCTCGTTTGAAGGGCGCGAAAAGCTGAAAAAGATACGTCCTGTTACTCTTTCGCAAGCCTCGCGTATCAGTGGGGTATCGCCAGCGGATATCAGTATATTGCTGATATATATGGGAAGGTAATTGGTGTGAGGTCGTAGCGCGACAGGCAGTTGTAGCACGACAGGTGGGAATGAGCCATACAGGCGATTACAAAATAAAGGAATCGAGAAGGGAAGATTAACTTAGAGCCTAAACATTTAGCGTAATGCGGTGTTTAGGCTTTTGTTTTATAGATATTACAGTTGTTATCGGCAGTTATGGTATTGTAGAATTAAAATTATTTACTACCTTTGCACTCAAAATCATTCTAAATAATAATAATCGTTATGGAAGAAGTGCGCAACCGTGCTTGTACTGTTGCCGATCTAAAAAAAGGCGAAAAAGGGCTTATACAAGAAATTGATATTGCTAAAATACCTCAGAAACTCATAGATTTAGGTTGTTATGCGGGTAGTGAAGTGGAGGTGCTCCAAAAAGCTACTTTTGGCGACCCTATCTATATCCGTATGAATGAGGCATTTCTTTCGATTAGAAAGGATATGGCAAAAGCGATAGAATTAGCAAATTAGGTGCAAGTTGCACAAGCAATTTAATTAGCAAATTAACAAATTGACAAGTTTAAAAATCGCCCTTGTGGGCAACCCTAATACCGGTAAAAGTTCGCTCTTCAATGCATTGACGGGCTTGAACCAAAAGGTAGGCAACTACCCTGGTATTACTGTCGAAAAAAAAATAGGATACTGCAAGCTTTCCGATACCCAGCAAGCCGAAATCATAGACTTGCCGGGTGCCTATAGTCTCAACCCAAGCTCGGAAGACGAGCACGTGGCTGTAAATGTGCTTACACATAGCTCTGAGCCTCATTATCCTGATGTGGTGGTAGTGGTGTGTGAGGTGAGTAACCTCAAACAAAATCTCTTGCTCTTTACCCAAGTAAAAGACCTTGGGTTGCCTACGATACTTGTTATCAATATGGTAGACCAGATGCGCAAAAAGGGTATCAGTATTGAGGTGGAAAAATTAGCTGAGGTCTTGCAAACGAAAGTTGTGCTCACTAGTACTCGCAAAGGCGAAGGGCTTACGGAACTGAAAGAAGCTATTGTAAATTATCAACAACTGTCGCTCACTCCTTGTGTGGATATCTCTCGCTTAGAGGCAATGACTTTTGGTACGTCGGAAAGTGAGCAACGGCGCAAACAGCAAAAAGAAACGATACTTCGCTATCAGTTTATCAACAAAATACTGAAAGAGACGTATACGGTAGACCAGCGCAAAGCACAGACGCTTCGCGCACGTCTCGACCGCTTCCTTATACACCCCTTCTTTGGCTATGTGGTGTTTGCTGCGATACTCTTGCTTATCTTCCAAGCAGTGTTTACTTGGTCGAGCTATCCGATGGATTGGATAGAAAACGGTTTCAATGTTTTTGGGGAATGGCTTGCTACTAAACTACCTGCTGGTGCACTTAGCGAATTACTAATAGAGGGTATCCTACCAGGAATCGCAGGTATTACGGTGTTTATCCCCCAAATAGCTGTACTCTTCACCTTGATTGCCCTATTGGAAGAAAGTGGCTATATGAGTAGGGTGGTGTTCTTGATGGACAATGTAATGCGTCGTTTTGGGCTCAGCGGTAAGAGTGTTGTTCCTCTGATTTCGGGAGCAGCTTGTGCTGTACCTGCTGTGATGATTGCCCGCAATATTGAGAATTGGAAAGAACGCCTGATCACCATACTTGTTACTCCGTTTATGACCTGTTCGGCGCGTTTGCCTGTATATCTCATCATTATTAACTTGGTAATTCCAGACGGTGATTTTTGCTCGATTAGCTATAAAGCGTGGACGTTCTTTGCAATGTACTTTTTGGGCTTTGCGGTAGCTCTGCTCTCGGCTTTCATCTTAGACAAAGTACTGAAGATGCACAAGAACAACAGTTTCTTTATCGCAGAAATTCCCGATTATAAAATTCCGCTTTTGCGCAATGTATGCCTCACTGTATATGAGAAGACCAAAGGTTTTGTAGTAGGAGCAGGGAAGTTCATTTTAGCAATTTCGATACTTTTGTGGTTTTTAGGCTCTCACGGAGTAGGAGAAAAGTACAACAGCATAGAGGCTACCGCCGAGCAGTTGGCACAAACTCACCAGTGGACTGCCGAGCAGAAAGCACATTACATAGAAGCCCAAAGTCTTGAATACTCGTTTTTGGGTTACATAGGCAAAGGAATAGAACCCGTATTTCGCCCGCTAGGCTACGATTGGAAAATCAGTATAGGGGTAGTAGCTTCGTTTGCAGCGCGAGAGGTGTTCATTAGTACCTTATCAACGGTCTATAGTTTAGGAAAAGATTTGGATACCGAAGGTGAAGAGGGCGAACGTACTATCTTGGCAAAAATGCGTGCTGAAGTACGTCCTGATGGTACGCCTGTATACACACTCGGCACCGGTATTTCGCTCTTGCTCTATTACGCTTTTGCAATGCAGTGCCTCAGCACTGTTGCCGTAGTGCGCAAAGAGACCAATAGCTGGAAATGGACAGCTATCCAATGGATATTTATGACGGGAGTTGCCTACGTGAGTGCAATGCTGGCATTTATTTTAATTAGATAATCCTTTCCCCGTTCTCACATACCAACTGCGATCCCTCGTTGGCTACTCCCGAGGAGAGAGGCAAGCTAAAAAGAGAGAGGAAGTAAAATTATAAAAGTAACAAACAATATAAAGAATAAATTCCCTTTTACGGATTTCCTCTTCCCCTCCCTTTTGGGGAGGGGAAGAACGGAGGGGGTGAGGAACTTATGAAGTTAGGTTTAGTATTTTCAGGAGGCGGGGTGCGCGCTTTGGCACACGCTGGATTGTTGAAGGCTTTGGAAGAAAAAGGCTTGCAACCCTCAATTATTTCGGGTACCAGTGGTGGAGCACTTATCGGGGCACTCTACGCTTGTGGGGTAAAGCCCGAGGATATGGTGCATTTTTTTAAGGAAACACCTGTGTTCAAATGGTCGATGCTCACTTTTAAAAAAGTGGGATTAGTAGATAGCGCCAAATATACTAAGTTCTTTAAAAAACAATTTCAATGTCCGACTTTTGAAGACTTGCGATTGCCCTTAGTGGTAACAGCTACCAATCTGCTGAATGGTAAAGTACAGTATTTTAGCAAAGGAGAGCTCATTCAGCCCCTCATTGCGTCGTCGGCATTACCCCCTTACTTCTCACCGGTGAGAATAGGAGACAGTTTATATTGCGACTGGGGACTGCTGAACAACTTCCCCATAGAACCCCTCAAAGACCGATGCGATAGAATTATAGGGAGCTTTGTGAATCCGCTAGAAACGATTACTGAGAAGGAACTCAGCAACTCGTTCCAGTTTATGCAACGGATTTACAACATCACTATGGATGGCAATTATAACCGCAAGTTCAAAAAATGTGACCACTTGCTATTACATAATCTCAGCAATGTAGGCGTACTCGATACTAAAATGCTCGATCACGCCTTTGAATATGGATACGAACAAACAATTACCAAATTAGCTGATTTGTCAGTTAGCTAATGAGTAGAGGCAAACATTGACAAATTACTAAATTAAGACATTAACTTTATGAGTGAAATTTCCAAAATTCTATTCTTGGTATCGGATAGTTTGCTGATACCCGACATTATTGTACTCTTGGTGCTTTTTGTGCGCGCTTTATTATTGATAGGTAGTTTCTATAACCGCTTCATCACTAAATACAAAAACGACAAACAGCTGAATGAAGCCATCAGGATGCTAACACCCGAAAGCGCAGAACAGCTTAAAGCTCTATTGCCCGCACGCGATAACGCCCTTTACACCCAATACTTGCGTGATATTCTTAGCCATATACCCGACGAGGCATATTACGACTATATGATTTCCAACTTCGAGAATGAAGGCGAAAAAGACATAGCCACCTCTAAGCTGTTGGCAAAAGTAGGTCCCGTTTTAGGGCTTATCGGTACGCTTATCGCTATGAGTCCGGCGCTTACAGGGCTCTCCACCGGAGACATTTCTAAGATGGCGAGTAATATGCAAGTGGTATTTGCCACCACTGTTGTAGGCTTAGTGATTAGTTTAGTAGGGTTGGTAACTTTGCAGTTCAAACAACGCTGGTATAGCAAGGAAATCAATAACCTTGAATATGTAAGTAGAGTATTAACTCAACCCGCAAGACAATGAAAACAAACCGACGCATATCCCGACTCAAAGACGATGATGCCGACCCACTAAGTGTAGTGGTAAACCTCTTTGACGTGGCAATGGTCTTTGCCGTTGCCTTAATGGTATCGATGGTGATGAACCTGAATATGGCTGATTTCTTTTCGGGTGAAGATTTTACCATTGTAAAGAAGAAAGGCGATGATATGGAAATCCTTCGTCGTGAAGGACAGAAAATCACTAAATATAAAACTGTAGAAGGTGCAACCCCCGATGCTTCTACCACTCAGAAAAAAGGTAAACGTCTCGGGGTAATGTACGAAACCGAGAATGGCGAAACTATATTGTTGCCTGATGAAGAATAAGCATAAAAAAACCCTATTAAAAAATTAAATATGAAAAAGTTTCTCATTAATTTCGTTGTTGTACTGCTACTACTCATAGGAACCCTTTACGTGGCGGGCTATGGTTATATTCTCAAAGCAGTAGTGCTAGTCTACGGCACGGGGCATACTACTACTTTTCTTGATGATTATACCTATTTTGACAATCGTACAATTGCTAAAAGTCCTGCTCCTCAGCCTTGGTCACTTTCAGCGGATTACAACAAAATACCCGAAACCCCCGAGCTACAAAATGCCCATAAAAAATACGGAACGGTAGCTTTCCTTATCATCAAAGGCGATAGTATATGGCACGAACAGTATTTTGAAGGCTATAATACTGAGAGCAAGAGTAATTCGTTTTCTATGGCAAAGAGCTATGTGTCGGCACTCTTGGGTAGGGCTATTGCCGATGGTTATATCAAGAGTCTCGACCAAAAAGTAAGCGATTTCTTTCCTGAGTACAAAAAAGGCTTCGGAGCCCAGCTTACGGTAGGCGACCTCTCGTCTATGGCATCAGGGCTTGACTGGGACGAGGCGTATTACAATCCGTTTTCTATTACGACTCGTGCTTATTTTGATAAACATTTTAGAGAAAAGATGCTCCAACTGAGGATTGTTTCTCCTCCTGGGAAAGCCTATAAATACCTCAGTGGAAATACTTTCCTTTTGGGAATGGTATTGGAGAAAGCTACAAAGAAGACCCTTACTCAGTATCTCACCGAGAGCTTATGGCAACCGATGGGTTGTGAGAGCGATGCTCTTTGGCAATTAGACAGTAAAGAAAGCGGACTCGAAAAAGCCTATTGTTGTATTGCTTCGAATGCCCGTGACTTTGCCCGCCTCGGGAAACTCTATCGAGATAATGGTAAGTGGAATGGCAAACAGCTATTAGACTCTACTTTTGTGGCGACTTCCGTACAACCGCGCTTTGCCGAGAGTCCAGAATACGGCTATGGTTGGTGGTTATTAGACTATAAAGATACCCATTTCTTTATGATGCGCGGACATTTGGGACAATACGTAATTGTAAATCCTACTGATAAAGTTATCATTGTGCGTTTAGGACATCGCACTGCTGATACCTCTCCTGAAGGCAGTAAGTTTACACAAGACATTTATGATTATATAGATGAGGCATATAAGATTTTAGGTGTTAGAGGGTAGTAGAGTTATGAGACTTTAAATTAATAGTTGAATTTCAGTAAAAATGCTTAACAAGATTAATCTTGAAGATATTCTCTTCTTAGACATAGAAACGGTACCACTCTATGAACAACACGCTGAGCTTTCGGCTTTAGAACAGGAACTGTGGGAGGAAAAGACACGTTATCAGCGGAAAGATGAGTTTACTGCTGAAGAATTTTACGACCGTGCAGGTATTTGGGCGGAGTTTGGTAAGATTGTATGTATATCAGTAGGCTACTTTTCTTTTCGGCATCAGCAACGCACTTTTAGGGTTACCTCGTTTGTGGGAGAGGAAGAAGTATTGTTAAAAGATTTTGTGCGTTTGGTAGAAGAACACTTTTCACGCGCTAATAAATTGTTTTGTGCTCATAACGGCAAAGAGTTTGACTTTCCTTACCTTTCGCGACGTATGATTATCAATGGTATTCCTATTCCTCAAAAACTACAACTCTTTGGCAAGAAACCTTGGGAAATTCCACATCTCGATACTCTTGAACTATGGAAATTTGGTGATTATAAACACTTCACTTCGCTGAAGCTCTTGGCTCATATTTTGGGCATTCCTTCGCCTAAAGACGATATTAATGGTAGCGAAGTGCGTGATGTGTTCTACAATGAAGGCGATGTAGATCGCATCGCTACTTATTGTGAAAAAGATACTATTACAGTAGCCCAAATACTGCTACGTTTCCGGAACGAAGAGCTTCTAACCGATGATGAAATCCTAATTGTAGGGCATTAACTTTTACTTCTATTTTAAATACTGAGGTTCAAAATAAGCAATATCTTCAAAGTCTTGTTTTGTATATTTTTCTATAGCAAACGGAAGCATATCTTTTGCCTCAGGGAAGGCATTGGGTATAAATACAGCATTAGGATGCTTACAGATAGTAGCAAACTTCGTACTGCCATCACCTAAAAAAGTTACTTTACCCCTATTTAGTTCTTCTTGATAACTATGCTCATCGAGGATTTTAGCTTCAGTAGGACTCACAAACTGATAAGCACTATTAAACACAGCGCTATACACCTCCATACGGCGTGCATCGAGCATAGGGATAATACAATTGCCCTGAGCTTGGTGAGCGAGGATTTGCAAGGAGGGAATAGCAATTAGGGGTTTCTCCAAAGCAAAGCAAAGACCCTTGGCAGTAGCAATACCAATGCGCAAACCTGTATAAGAGCCTGCACCTGCACTTACGGCTATAGCATCAACCGCAGAAAGGGGTAAGGAGGCTTGTTGCATTACATCTTCAATGAAGAGATGTAAGTTTTCGGAATGGGTAAACTTGCCTGCATTCTCAGATTTTTCTGCAAGAATATGATTGTCTTTTGATAGGGCTACCGAGCAATTGAGCCCTGAAGTTTCTATGTGAAGGATAATCATTTTTGTTGTATTTTTCAACTTAGGGGGAATGTGTGACGGAAAAGCGACTTTTTATTTTTCACTTTTTCCAGAAACAATAAGAACTATTTCTCCTTTAGTATTCTTATCTTTATAATAGTCTAAAAGTTGTTGGAGAGTGCCACGTTGGGTTTCTTCGTGTAGCTTAGTGAGCTCACGTGAGAGACTCGCAGGACGGTCGGTACCGAAAGTGGTGATAAAGTCAGTGAGGGTTTTGAGCAATTTATGCGGGGAGATGTAGAAAATCATCGTTTTGGTTTCAGTTGTGAGCTGAGAGAGGCGCGTTTGTCGTCCTTTTTTATCGGGAAGGAAGCCTTCGAAGGTAAAACGGTCGTTAGGCAAGCCACTGTTTACCAAGGCAGGCACAAAGGCTGTAGCTCCTGGTAAGCATTCTACATCTACTCCCTCAGTAAGGCAAGCACGTGTAAGCAAGAAGCCGGGATCGGAAATGGCAGGTGTTCCTGCATCGGTGATGAGTGCTACGGTAGTACCTCCTTTGATGCGCTGTACCCAACCATCTACCACTTTGTGCTCGTTGAACAGGTGGTAACTTTGCATAGGAGTATGGATATCGTAGTGTTTGAGAAGCTTACTACTGGTGCGCGTATCTTCGGCTAAGATGATATCAACCTCTTTGAGCAAACGGAGTGCTCGCAAGGTTATATCTTCGAGATTGCCTATGGGGGTAGGAATGAGATAGAGTTTGCTCATTACACTTCAAAGCGTTTGAGAAGGAGAGAAAGGAAGCGTTCTTCGTATTCCTCTTTGTCTTTCCAATAGTTGTAAGTAGGTTTTATTTCTTGTTCTAAGTATAAAACAGCATCTTGCATTGTATTGAGTTCTCCGATATGTTTTACAACTTTGTTATATTCGCTTTCACTACCAAGGAAGAGTTTTTGTACAAAAGCTAATTTATCATTCAAACCTATTTGAGCATTTTTACCTAACTTATCGTTAAGAGATTGTACGGGTTTTATATTCTCATCAGTTTCTTTTCTATCGAATACTGTGTTCTTAGACTGAGAGATAAACTCTTCTAAGGAAGGGGATTGCTTTAAGATACGTTGTTCATCGGTGTACTGAGGTTGCTCAATAAACTGTTCGGGCTGTGTTACTTGCTGAGGTTGCTCGATTGCAAAATCTATTTGAGATGTTTCTACTCTTTTGGGTTGTTCCACAGGTACTGCCCATTCAGGTTCGGGCTGATGTACTTCTACTTGGGGTTGCGCTATTTTTGTAGTTTGTTTTTGAACGGGTTTTGGTTCCATTGCTACAAACGAAGCTTTTTCTTTTGTTTGTCCTTTAGCAGCAATAGGTTGCACTTCGGTAGCTTCTACGTTGATGTCGAAAATATCTTTTTCTTGATTTTCATCAATGAAATTAGATACTTTTTTCATCATTGAGTTTTTTCGGTTTTCATTAGCACCTAAGTCTTGATAATATTTATCAACGAAACTCAATATAGTGATTTTTTCAGCTAATTTATGAGCCTGTCTATTGAGTTCTATGAGGTTAAGTTTCCCTTGTTTAGCAATAATTTCGGTAGCGAGAGCTACTAAACTTTGTTCTAATTCTTCTTTCATAGATTGCTATTCTTTAGTTAAGATGTGGCAAAGATATAAAATATTTTTGAATAATAAAGAAATAACAAAAAAACAGACTGCCCCAGAAAATCTTTTTGGAGCAGTCTGTTTTTTTTAGATTACTTAATTGAAGCTTCGTAAATACCTTCGATAGTGTGAGTTAAAGTATCGTTGAACTGAGCATCGGTTTGTTGAGCTGAGAGTCCTTCGGTAAGTGCTCTTGAGAAACTGGCGATTACGCCTTTGTTTTCGGCGAGGATATCATTAGCTTTCTCTCTTGGGTAACCTCCTGAAAGGGCGACTACACGTACTACACGAGGGTGCTTGGTGAACTCTTTGTAGAGATTGTTGATAGTTGGCAAAGAGAGTTTGAGCATCACGTTAAAAGTCTCGGGGAGGGCATCGAGGTGTTTTCTTATCTCGTCGCGCAAGATAGCTTCGGCAGGTGATTTATCGGGGATATTGATATCTACTTCGGGCTCTATAATAGGCACGAGTCCTGCTTTTACGATTTGTTTGGCTATCTCAAACTGTTGTTTTACCACTCGTGCTATACCGTCAGGAGAGGCTTTTTTAATGACTGAACGCATTTTGGTGCCGAAGATATGACGCTCATTGGCACGCTCTAAGAGTTCTGTAAGACCGTTTATAGGTTTCATCAGTTGAACGCCATCGGCGTCTAAGCTTTCTAAGCCTTTATCGACTTTTAGGAAGGGGACTATATGTTTTTCTTCCCAGAGATAATCGGCGGTGTATTTACCGTCGATTTTTCTATCCATTGTCTGTTCGAAAAGGATAGCACCGATAATTTTATGGCTGTTAAAAGCGGGGCTTTTGATGATGCGGGTACGCATTTGGTGAATGAGGTCAAACATTTGGTCTTCATTGCTATATTGGTCTTCATTCACACCGTAAAGTTTAAGGGCTTTTGGGGTACTACCGCCACTTTGGTCGAGGGCTGCGATAAAGCCCTTGCCATCTTTCATTTGTTTGAGTTGTTCTTTTTTCATAGTGTGTTACTGTTTAAAAGATAGTACAAAGGTACGAAATATTTTTTAATTGACAAAAATTAATAATACTGGAAATGGTAATAATGCCAATAATGCGAGCCACACGGGCGGGAAAAATTAGAAAATGAGGAAATTTGGAAATGAGAAAATGAGAAAATGGAGTGTTAGGTTGTATTAGAGAAATGAGGCTGTGCCTCAGAAATTAAACAAATTTTAAACAAAATCAAGGCTACGCCTTGTAAACCAGCGGAGGTATTGTCAGTTTATTCAACTTTGGCAAAGGTGCGAGCCGCACAGGCAGCCGTAGCACGACGGGCTATTAACTTTGCCAAAGTTTGAGATGAAAAAGTGATGTGTTGGGGACTGTTAGGAGGATTCGGAATATATCGGAGAAGTTCGGAAGAGAGGAGGGAGGGTTTTTGATGAAAAAAGGCTTTGAGGAGGGTGGGGTTAGCTTATAGAGAGCTTATAGGAAGCTTATACGAATCTTGGACGATTGGTATAGAAA